>JAJTDS010000074.1 GCA_021298605.1 Rickettsiales bacterium | reverse complement strand
CAATTCTTTTTGTTTTTCCTTAAATTTTTCTTTTAGCTCTTTTTCTCTTTCTTCCAATATTTCTTTGATAGCTATATTTAATACTTCAGTTATTTCTTTATATACCATAGAATTAGCATCTAAAGAAGTTTCAATTTTGTTATTGTTGAGTCTTATAGCTACTCTATCAGCAATTAATTTATCTATTGCTTTAGAATTGCCCTGTTCCATTAGTTTTAATATGTTATTTGTCATTGTTTAATTTTTAGTTGTTAATAATTCTATTATCTTTTGATAATCATATTCTTTAGCAATATCTAAAGCCGTCTTTCCCTCATTATTTTGCAAATCTAATTTAGCTCCAGCTCTAAGTAAAATCTTAACAATTGCTGGATCGTTGCATAAAGTTGCAGCAATTAAAGGTGTCAAGCCCCATTCATCTCTTAAATTCACATCTCCGCCCTCGGCAATAAATTTCTTTATTTCATTGATTTTGTTGGTTAAGATTAGTGCTATTAAGTTATTTGTCATAGTTTTATAATTTATGTTTATTTCTTAGATAAGTTGAGGCAATTACTAGATTGTAGTATGTTATATTTTCGCCATATTCGTTTTCGATGAAATATTGTATATTTTCGATTGTGTGAGTTATATCATCATCCTCAAATTCATTTAATTTTCTTTCGTATTCTTTATTTGTTATATCGCCATTTTCGTAGCTATTTCTGATGTGATTCATAATTTCATCTTCAATTGTATCAATTGCTAGTGAGTATTTAAGTGTTGAAATTTGTTTTTGATGACAATTGCCAAAAAAAGAGGCTGGCCCTAAACAATCTTTGAAATATGCTTTTTCTATTCCCAATCTTTCAATAATCTCTTCTGAGTATTCCCAGCATTTAATAACATTGTCATTTAGTTTTTGTTGAATAGAGATGGGTTTAATTGTATCTTTAACGATAAAAGTTATGCTATAACCATATCGATATTCTTTTGTTGATTTAATGTAATATTTAACATCATTTTCAGATATAAAATCTAAGTATGAATTATTATCATCATAATCAATCATTAGTGTTGAGTTTATTTTAGTCATAATTTTGTTTTTATTTAGTTGTTAATTTTAGTTATTGGCATTGGTAGAAGCCCACAAATAATTCTTTTTTCGTAGTCAGAAATAAATTTAGCAGATTGTAAGTCGTTAAGATTTCTATATTGCAACCCATTAAATTTTGTTTGAAAGCCAGCTAAAAGCTTACCTTCTTTTTCTTCAAGTATTTTTGTTAATTCTTGTTCTTTTTTTTCAAATTTTGCTAACAATTCTTGTTCTTTTTTTTCAAATTTTTCTGTTAATCTTTTTATTAATTTGCTTCTTATTTCTTGATAATTTCTCGGCTCCTTTAATATTTTTACAATTTCAACATGACCCTGTTTCTCTGCATGTGTCAAAGCGGTATCGCCCTCATTATTTTGAATATTGATATCAGCTCCTTCTTCAAATAATATTTTTACAATTTCAGTATAACCATGATAACTTGCTATTATCAAAGCGGTATATCCGTTTTTACTTTGAATATTGACATCAACCCCATCAGCAATCAATTTTTTGACTCCCTCAATATAATTCTTTTTAGTTAGTTCGAGTAGGTTATTTTCCATAATTTTGTTTTTTTGTTGTTAATAGTAATGATATATTAATTATAATTATTTATTTGTCAAGAAGTTTTTAAATAAATTTGTAAGTTTCAAATTCTGGAAAATGCAAGTTATAAGAAATGCAATTATTTTCCAAGACTTGCTCCTTGAACCAGTTGCCCCCCAAAAATTTGCAATGATTATTGCTAATTGGAAAATGATTATTGTAATTATTTAAAATTCTAATTTGAGTCGCAAAATTCATTCTTAGATAACCTAACAAGCCAAATAAATCTTTTTTTGAGTGAAATGAGCCAAAGCAATTGTCTTGCTTAGCTCTCTCAATTAAAAAATGCCATTTCATAATTGATAAAAACTTTTTTACTTCAATATCTATTAATTCTAAAAATTCTTCATCTTTTAAAGTAATTTCGTTATTTTGCATTGAGTTTTTCGTAATTTCTGCGATAAAAATATTTAACCAATCGCCGATTGCTGGTCTACCTTTATAGCCGTAAGCCTTGCTCCACTCTTCTTTTGTTGTTTTTTTCAAGATATTATTGCAACCGTCAATAAACATTTTATCATTTATTTTGTCTTCCAGTGCAGTAAAAATATCAAAATAATATTCTTTAGATTCAACAAATTCAAAGTTTCTTTGTAGTTTTTTAACTTCACTAAAAAATAATTCTTGATTAAGCATTGTAAAATCCTCCTTTGTTGTTTTTAACTAATTCATAAAATTCTTGCTCTATGTTATTTTTTTTAGCTTCGGGTGTTTTAGCTAGGTAGTTCTCGATTTTAACAAATTTTTCTCGCAGGGAACTGGCCGATTGAATAACTGGGAAGTAATCTTTGCCAAAATGATCTTCGATTGCTTGAATACATTTGATAATATCTTGCCTAGCTTTTTCCTCTCCTCTTACTGCTAAGTCTTTAATTGTTAGTTTTATTTGTTTTGGCCAGTCATTGCTTGACACTTTCCTGCTAAGCTTTTTTTCAATAATATCTTTTAAGCTTTTAGCAATATCATCGCAAAAAGAATCTAATTCTGTTTTGATTACATTTTGCTTACATTTTGCTTCGGTTTTGCTTCGGTTTTGATTATCAGTGTGAGTGTATATATTATTATTATTTAATATAATATCATTCTTACTATCATTCTCACTATCACTATCACTATTTGTTTGATAATTAAAAATTGCTTTAAAAAGCTTCCCAGCCTGCTCGTCTGTTAATTTATTTAAAACAGAAAGGCTGTCTTTGTAGATAATAAAAGATTTATTTATTGTTTGATTTGTCATAATGATTTGATTTACTTATTAAAACTTGTTGCTTAATATCATTAGTGTAGTATGAAAGCTGTTTTTTAACTGCTTCAATTATAATCTGCGGAGTTTTTATTTCGTTTAATTGCGATAATAATTTTGCTAGATGTCTATTGTGTAGTTTGTTGATTTGTTCTTCCATATTATTACTAATTTACTTGTTTTGCAAAATTATTTTGCTCTTTAATTATTTGTTTATTATCTTGATAGTCAAGATAATTGTTATTTATTATTTTCATTATTTTTTTTATTTCTATTGCCAGACCCTTTTAACTTGATTCCTCGTTGTCTTAAATAGCTCATTAGAGTTCTATTGACAATACCGAGAATCTCACAAGCTTTTTTATTAGTATTCTCAAGATAGATTTTCTCTAGCTCGTTTGTTTTAATTTTCATAATGTTTAGTTTTTTTTAGTTAAAATGTATATTGCCAACAACTTCAATCGCACTTGCCAAGGCTTTCGTGAAGCAATTAAATTGTTTATTCTCTAAGTTATTTTCAAAACCAAAACAGCCCTCTTTAAAGATTACTGGTAGTATTCTGTTATCTGGTGTTTTTATTAAGTCGCCTTCGTAAATTTCTTGTCCGTTTTTGTCAATTAAGCCAGTGAATTGCATAATAATTGGATCATCTTCATATGTATATTCACTTATGTTGAAAAAACCTCCTTGTGCTGTTATCGCCCAGTCAATACCCAGCATTTTATTTTGTTGTTTATCCCAACCTTTAAATTTAATTTTCATAATTAGTTTATGGTATCTCAAGTTGTTTTATTTAAAATTCCAATAATGATAACAACTAAAAATAAGATAATTGGAGTTAAAATTACAGCAATGAATGCATCAAATTCATCTCTAGCTTTTTCTTTAGCTTCATCTTCAGCTTTTCTAATTAGTTGATTAATTTTCATAATGTTTAGTTTGTTGTTTAGTTATTTTAGTTTGATTTTATTTTTATAATGATAAAAAACAAAATTGATAACCAATTGATTGACAAAGGTAATCTATCTCACTTTTTATAATATTTTTAATATTATAATGATTTTCACCTTCTGGAAGATAAATCATAATTGTTTTATCTTGTGTTGTTATTATAGCTTCTTCTTTAATTGCCTTTACTTTATCTTCAATATATTTTATATTGTTTTTAATATCAGATTCAGATTCAGTTTTAGGTTCAATTTGAGGTTCAATTTGAGGTTCCAAAATACAAATCCATTCTTGATCATATCCATATTTCCAAATTGATCCATCTTGACAAAGAGCTGTTGTAATTACATCATTTAACCGTTCAGTTGAAGTTATTTGAATTACTTTTGATGTTGGAATTATTTTTTTTGCTCTAGTTAATAATTCTATTATTTCTTTATTATTTCGTTCTTCAGCATAATCTAAATTTGATGTTGGAATTATTGCTTTTGGTCTAGTTAATAATTCTATTATTTCTGTATAATTTCGTTCTTTAGCATAATCTAAAGCAGTCTCGCCCTCATTATTTTTTATATCTTTATTAGCTCCTGCATCAATTAAAATTTCTGCAATTTTATGATTATTAAATAGACTTGCAATCATCAGAGCAGTATCACCTCTTTCATTTTGAAAATCTAGTTTAGCTCCTGCATCAATTAAAATTTCTGCAATTTTATGATTATTAAATAGACTTGCAATCATCAGATCAGTATCGCCTTTTTCATTTTGAAAATCTAGTTTAGCTCCACGTTTAATTAAAATTTCTGCAATTTCAGAATGATTATTCCAATTTACAGACATTAAAGCCGTCCAGCCATTTTTATCCTGAAAATTAATATCTCCACCATCGGCAATAAATTTCTTTACTCCCTCGATGTCATTATTTCTAGTTAGTTCCATTATATCATTTTTCATAATTTTATTTTGTTTTTAATTGTTGATAAAGTGGGTTTGTTGTGATGGAATTCTAGTTTATATTCTCATATCTTTGTTTTTCTTTCTCAATTGTTTTGCAAGCTATATTGATAGTTAGAAAGCATAATAATATAATCAATAAAAATGTTCTTATTTCATTTTGTAATTTTAAAAGAATTATTGAGCTTTTTGTTAAAAGATTTTTAGTCGCTATAAGTAATTTTCTTGTCATAATTTTAGTTTTGTTGTTAATAATAATTAGATATTAATTATAATTATTTAGTTGTCAAGAAATTTATTAATAATTTTCTTGACTTCTTATTTTACTTAGATAATTTGTTGGTGGAGTTTTCATAATCTCCTAAGTTTGTTGGTAATCTAGTTGAGGTTTAGAAATAAGCCTCAATTAGACACTCTTAAAAACTCTCTTCTTAACCTTAGCATCATATAGATAAGTTCCGAACATATTTCTATTGTTTTGTAGCTTACAAGAAAAATGTATCCAAGTCTCCTCAACTAACATTTGGTCCACTTCAAATTTAGCTTCTTTTACGGCTTTTATAATATCCCCTAATCTAATATCTATTAGCTCAGGAGAATAAAAATCGCAGGCTTGTAATTGCATATGCTGGCTATTTTTACTGCCACCAACTAAATTGTTAATTTTAGGGCATCTATAAGCAGAATTAATCACAATAGTTATTTCTTTGCCTACTTTGTTTTTATAAATATCGTTTAGCAAGTTCCTAAGCTTTTGCATTTTGTTAGCAAGGTGAATACCATTTAGCAACATTTCTTGCACTCTATCCTGAAATAAAAACTCTTCTAAATTGTTGATTTTATGTTTATTGCCCGTTTTTGATTTAAAGAAATCAAGAGGCTCAAAGTTTTTGGTTTCTAAATTATCTATTGTGTATGACATTCTGTATTGTGTTTTTGGTTGCAGATACAATCATATTCTAGATCGTGTCTATATATTATATTTGTCTTCAAATTGTTTAACTTGCATTTTAAGTGTATCAGCTTCGCTTATTTTTTTTGAGATAAAAAAACCAGCAATAAATGATGCAATACTAATAACTATATTAATTATTTTCAACATTTTTCTTTTTGTTTTTAAAATAGCTTTTAAAGATTGAATTTATCATTTCTAATGTAATAAATCCACCGATAAAAGAATTGTAAATTAAAAAATAACTTAGTATTTCTGGAATTAAATTAGGGTTAATATTTGCGACTTTTTGTATTGAATAGAAAAACCCAGCAATTGCAGATATTGAGCTAATAATAAATACAAATCTTTTAGATGAATACTTACCATTTTTGCCTTCAATTAATTTTTTAATCATTATTTATTTTTATTATTATCAATAGAATTTTGGATATGGTTAAGCATTTTGATTACTACACCTTCCTGTTTAAAATTATTTTCGTTTCTATTTTCAATTATTGCAACTTTTTTATCAAGTTTGTTATAGTCAGATTGCAACACTTTTATTTCGTTTTCTGTCTCTTTTCTTAACACTTTTATTTCGTCTGCTGTTTCTTTTCTTAAAACTTTTATTTCTTCTGCTGTTTCTTTTTGAGCTTTTTCTATAATATCAACTTTGCTGATTAAATTTTCAGTATTTTTAAAAATTGCTTGGCTTCGCTCTTCTTTTATTTTTGCTTTTGCTTCATCTTCTAATTCTTTAGCTTTAATTTTATCAACTCTTGTTTTGTTCCACTTCAAAAAATATTTTACTAAAAAAATTGAGATAAAACCAATAAATATTGCATATTGAGGAATATTATCAAATATTCTAGTTAAAAGCTGGGGAGCAATTGCCTTTGCAAATAATTCTAATATTTCCATTAATGCAAAGACCTCACCATTTTTTCTAATATATTTTTAGCAAATTCGCCGTCGCATTTATTAGTTATATATTTGTAGTGTTGCATTTTTGCGATCCAAAATCCGTGGACTATATCATCAACATTATTATCAGCAACTATTATCATTGCCATTGCAGTAATAGGATGATTAGATTTATCAACAATGCCTTCTAGTATTTTATTTTCTTTATATTTTCCAAATGCAAAATGAATTGCCCTATCTTCTTTTTCGGTTTCTCCCTTTGCACAGTTATTAATTTCGTTACAATAGAAAGCTTCTGCGGTGTCTTTTTTGTCTGCATATCTGACAAATTTCATTAGGTGGCCATTAACTTCGTGAACTGTTTTTTTTGAATAGTAAGGGTTGTATTTTGCAATATTAGGAATATATAGCTCGTCTATATCTTTTTCTTTGACTGCGTCAGATGCTCTATCCTCGAATTTAGGAGCTGGTATTCTTGCATCTAATATC
>JAJTDS010000009.1 GCA_021298605.1 Rickettsiales bacterium | reverse complement strand
CTTTTGATAAGGCACCGAATCCATTCATTTTTATTTCTTTGCTTTTTATCATTCCCCCTTCTGGATAAATTAACCAATCAAAGCTTCCATTTATTAGGTCGCTAAGAATTATTTCATCTCGTTTTTGATCTTTGGTAGAAATGCTTCCAACTGAATTAAGGAATTTTCCTAGATTGCCTTTAAAAAGCCCAGAATCTGCAAGGCACCTAACTTGTCTTTTGGTATATTTATGAATTAAATATGGGACAAAGAAAGTTTCCGATCTGGTAAAATGGTTGCAAACAAATAATACAGGCTTTGGTGGTATGTTTTCTGTTCCGCTGATTGAGAATTTTGATCCCAAAATTTTTTCGGCAATCTTTAAAGCAAATGCAATATATTTAAATGTTTTATCTTTCATAAATTTAACTAGAATTGGCTAGTTGATATTGTTAATAAACGATAATACGAAAATGCCTCAAAAATGATAGATTGCTTATGTTTTATCTAAGAAAATTTACGAGGAAATAATGTTTCATTTATGTGAATAAGTTCTCTAACGGCAATTTTTTCATTTTCAATAATTATATTTTCTATAACTGTTTTTCCTATAATTGATATTGCTATGCTTTGTTGATTAGCAGTTTTTATAATTTTATCTAAATTTTCAATTTTGGTGGTTATTATGTATCTTGATTGATCTTCGCCAAATAAAAAGGCATTTTTATTGTTTTTATAAAGATCAATATTTGAAAAATCTAGTTCGCAACCAATTTTTGATGTTGACATTTCAAAAAGTGCTACCAATAAACCGCCATCAGAAATATCATGACAAGTTGATATTATCGAATTAGTAATTAATTCTCGAATAAATTCGCCATTTCTTTTTTCTATTGATAGGTTGGTAAATGGTGGATTTTCAAGAGTTTTATCACCTAAGATTTCTATGTTAAATAAGGAGCAGGGAAGATGACCATTGGTTTCTCCAATTAACAAAATAAGTTCATTTTGATTCTGAAATTTTGACTCGGCACGATGTTTGATGTCGTTTATTAGACCAACTCCACCAATTGCAGGAGTTGGCTTTATTGCCTTGCCGTCAGTTTCATTATAAAGAGAAACATTTCCCGAAACTACCGGATAATCAAGTTCCTTGCAGGCTTGAGTTATTCCTTTGATTGATTGTACTATTTGCCCCATAATTTCTGGTTTTTGTGGGTTGCCAAAATTTAGGCAATTAGTGATTGCAAGAGGCTTTCCTCCAACTGATGAAATATTGCGATAAGTTTCTGCGACTGCTTGTTTAGCTCCTTCAAAGGCATCTGCCTCAACATATCTAGGAGTACAATCAGTGGTTGCAACAATTGCTTTTTTACTGTTGTGAATTCTTACAATAGCAGCATCTCCACCAGTTTGAATAGTGTCATTCATAACTTGAGAATCATATTGTTGATATATCCAGTTTTTTGATGCAATATTTGAGCTTTGTAGAAGAGTTTTTAGGTTGTCAAAAATATTATTCATTTTAATGATTAATTGAATTAAGTGATTATAGAAATCTATTTTAAATAGTTATGAATCAGTTTGTTTTGCGAATTTTGCGAAAAATCCCAATTTAAAAAATTCTCAATAATTTTCAAGCCTGCAATTCCACTTTTTTCAGGATGAAATTGAGTAGCAAAAATATTATCTTTTGCGATAATTGATGCGATTTTTATTCCATATTCACAATATCCCAGCACAGAATTTTCTTCGCCAATAAAATGATAAGAATTAGCAAAATAAAAATGCTCTTCATTTTTGATGTTTTTTAATAGTGGATGCTTATTTTCTTTGATATAAACATTGTTCCAGCCCATTTGAGGAGTTTTTATTTTTATGTTGGTGTCGTTAATTTTTCTAATTTCTCCGTTAAACCAGTTAAAACCTTGGTTTGTGCCGTCTTCATAACCAATTGATGCTAATATTTGCATTCCTACACAAATACCAAAAAATGGTTTCTTTTTATTTATTGCTTGCTTCTCTAATTCTGCAAATATTCCAGATTCTTTAAGATTATTAATACATGTTCCAAAGGATCCAACTCCGGGTAATATTATTGAATCTGCGGTTTTTAAGTCTGCTTTGTTTTTAGAAATAATTATTTGATGATTAGGTTTTTTAACGGCATTAATCGCATTAAAAACAGATGCTATATTTCCTGCTTCGTAGTCGATGAGAATAATTTTCATTTTTTGTTTTTATAATAAAAATTATTAATTTTATTATAAATTTTTTGTGCGATATTTGATCTACTGATCCCTAGAGAAATGTTTAAAATTTCATCAGTTTGTTCGGGATGTTTTTTGATAAGCAATTCTATCATATTAATTTCAGCATCTTTATTGTTATTAGCACAAATAATTGATTTTTCTTCATATTTTTTATTTTCAATTAAATCTGCGATAAGCCACTCATTTGCATATAAAAAGATAATTAGAGAAACAATGATAGAGTAAAATAAGATTATGTTATTATTTTCTATTTTCAATAATATTAGGTGAAAAATAAGCAGTGCAAATGTTTGGAACCACATCGTTTGATATAAAAACCAAAAAATACCAAACAATAAGGCATTTATTGAATAGCCTTTTTTAATTAACAAAAAATCAATAATTTGTCTATCTTGATTATATTTTACCAAAATTTGATATAGTTTCATTGCTAAATTAGTTTATTAATCTCTCGCCTTTGATAATAATTATATTCAGCATTATCAAGCTTTGAACATTAATTAAATATCAGTTATTAAGTAGATATTTAATTAATGTTGATAATTTATTTAATAAATTTTTTAGCTTGAGCAACGATTTTTGCAAATGCTTCTGGTTGCTTTACTGCCAGATCTGCGAGCATTTTTCTATCTACATCAATGTTAGCAATTTTCAGAGCATTCATAAATTTTGAATAAACAAGGCCATATTCTCTTACTGCGGCATTGATTCTTTGGATCCATAAAGCACGGAAATCTCTTTTTTTAACTCTTCTATCTCTATAAGCATATCTTAAAGCTTTTTCAACTTTTTCAATTGCAATACGGAAGCAATTTTTTGCTCTACCGCGATAACCTTTAGCTAATTTTAGAATTTTTTTATGACGAGCTTTTTTAGTAACACCTCTTTTGACGCGACTCATTTGTTTTCTCCTTAATGTTTAAGCACTATATGGCATTTTATATTTCAGCACACTATGGCTGTGACCCTTAGATAAAACTGCAGATTTTCTGAGGTTTCTTATTCTTTTTTGACTTTTTTTGTCGAGATTGTGTCTTTTGCCCGCTTGTTTGTGGACAATTTTGCCAGTTCCAGTTATTTTGAACCTTTTTTTGGCACTACTATTTGTTTTTAATTTTGGCATATTCCTTTAAATTTTGAATTATTAATGCAGACTCAAAGGTAGAAAGCCGTTGACCGATGAATCTTTTGCAATCTTTTCAAGAGATTGTTAGTTTTTTAAGTGGAACTTATTATCAACAAACCAATTATTAATTGGTGGGATCGGCAGGGATCGAACCTGCGACCAAGACGTTATGAGCGTCCTGCTCTAACCGCTGAGCTACAATCCCGCTAAAATATTAAAAAATATCTTATTCATTGAAATTGTTAAAAATAAGCTGAATCAATATTTTCTGCATTTATTTGGTAAAAAATATAGATTAATAAATTTTTTAGAAGTTAAATATAAAAACTTAAAGACTCAGATTTTTTTCACACATTTAAACATAATAAAATAAAAAATCAAAGCTTTTTTTAAAAACTTTACTTTCAACTAATGGAATCAAATTTTACAATATCTCAAGAAAATGTTTGGCTTAACATTGATAAGCCGGAAGGCTATTCGTCAGCAAAAATAGTTGCTATAGTTAAAAAAATTACAGGTGCTAAAAAAGTTGGACATGCAGGAACCCTTGATCCTTTTGCTTCTGGAATTTTACCAATCGCTCTCAACAAGGCAACTAAAACCGCAAGATTCATTGAATCGAGTGATAAAAAATATTTTTTTAGAATTAAATGGGGTGAAACTACAGATAGCGATGATGTTGAAGGTAAGGTAATTGATTTTAGCAATAAAAGACCGAAAAATATTGACATTACTAATGCTATGCCTTATTTTGTAGGTGATATTTTGCAATCTCCTTCTAGATTCTCTGCAATAAAAATAAACGGAGAAAGAGCTTACAATCTAGCTAGATCGGGTATGGAATTTGAAATTAAAAAAAGACCAATTAAAATTTTTGATTTCAAATTATTGCAAAATAATCATCAATTTGCTGATTTTGAAGTTTCTTGTTCTAAGGGAACTTACATTCGTTCTCTAGCTCGTGATCTCTGCTTAAAAATGGGGGTTTGTGGTCATTTAGAAAAATTAATTCGCACCAAAGTTGGAAAATTTTCTTATTCATCAAGAATTTCTCTTGATAAGTTAAAAATAATAAGCAATTATAAAAATTATATTGTTGATCGCTCAATAATTTCTTTATTTGAAATATTAGATTTTGCAGAAATAACTGAAATTGATGATCTAAACAGGTTTAAATTTAAAAATGGCCAGATGATCGCAATAGATGTGCTGAAAAATTCTAATCTATCTCCAAAAAGTTCAGAAATTGTAAGGGTTGTTCACAATAGAGAGTTAATCGGAATTGCTAAAATTGTTGATATTAAAGATATTGATCAAAATAATTTGCCAACTAGTTTTGTTTGCGGTAAAATTAATCAAGAGCTGACAAAATATTTTTCAAACCAACTTTTGTCTAAAGAGAAAATCAATAATTTTAACATAAAATTCTTAGAACCGATTAATGTTTTTAAATAAATTATTAACTTTTGTAAATTAAAATTAAGTAAAATGTCAATTGCCAATAAGTCAAAAAAAGAAGTAATAAAAGAATTCGCTAGCAATCAAAAAAATACTGGTTCGGTTGAAGTGCAATGCGCAATTATGACCAAACAAATTGAAAATCTTACTGAGCATTTAAAAGCTCATAAAAAAGATTTTTCATCTCGTAGAGGTTTGCTAATCCTAGTTAGCAAAAGAAGAAGGCTTCTTGACTATCTAAAATCAAACTCTTTAGAAAGATACGAGAATCTTATCAAAAAACTAGAAATTCGTAAATAACCAAAAATAGCTAAATTGTTGGTGGTCGATTTAGAGTTAACATTAAAAAATACCGCCTTGTTTTAGATTGTTTAAAAATTGTTAAATAATCTTTGCTATAAATATAAATCTATTAAAATTAAAAAAGCTGAAAATTATGTTTAAAATTGTTAAAAAAGAGCTAAACTGGAATGGAAAAACTCTCACATTAGAAACTGGAAAAATTGCTCGTCAGGCATCGGGTTCAATAATTGCAAAATATGGCGAAACAACCATTTTATGTGCAGTTACTGTTGCTAGCAAAGCCGCTGAAGGAGCAGATTTTTTCCCTCTTACTGTAAATTATATCGAAAAACACTATTCTGTTGGTAGAATTCCGGGAGGTTTTATTAAAAGAGAAAGTAAGCCATCAGAAGAATCAACCTTAATTTCTCGTTTGATTGACAGGCCTATTCGCCCTTTATTTCCAGCTAACTTTTATAATGAAGTTAATGTTGTTTGTACTGTTCTTTCTTATGACCCTAGCGATAATGCTGATGTAATCGCTCTTATTGGTGCCTCTGCTGCACTTGCAATCTCTGAAGCTCCTTTTTTAGAGCCTGTTTCTTGTTCTAGAGTCGGTTTAGTTGATGGAGAGTTTGTTTTGAACCCTTCTCAACAGCAAATTAAATCTGGTAGCCTTGATCTTGTTGTTGCGGGTACTGAATCTTCTGTTTTAATGGTTG
This sequence comes from Rickettsiales bacterium, assembly GCA_021298605.1. Classification (GTDB taxonomy): domain Bacteria; phylum Pseudomonadota; class Alphaproteobacteria; order Rickettsiales; family UBA1997; genus JAJTDS01. The sequence continues at coordinate 26,093 of JAJTDS010000009.1, read as the reverse complement.
AATCGGAAGCAAAACAACTTACAGAAGAGCAAATGCTTGCTGCGGTTGATTTTGGTCATAAGGCTTTTCAGCCAGTAATTGCAATGATAAATGAATTAAAGCAAGAAGTTGGTAAGGAAAAAATTAAAATTATCGCCGAAGATAATTCATCTTTAAAAAATGAAATTAAAAACATTATTGGCAATAGCTTAATTGAAGCCTATAAAATCAAAGAAAAACAACAAAGATCTTCAAAAATCGAAGAAATAAAAACTGCAATTCTTAATAAATTTGTTAATGATAATAATAATTCAAATAAAATTAATTATATCTTAAAAAATCTTGAGCAAGAAATTGTAAGAGGTGATATTTTAAAAAATAGCATCAGAATTGACGGTAGAAAAGTTGATGAAATTAGGCCAATTAATGTAGAAATCGGCTTATTGCCCAAAGTTCACGGTTCTGCATTATTTACTCGTGGCGAAACCCAGGCTCTTGTTGTTACAACTCTTGGCTCTGCTCGCGATGGTCAAATGGTTGAATCTCTTAACGGAACATTTACCGAAAATTTTATGTTGCATTATAACTTTCCTCCTTATTCCGTTGGTGAAGTTGGTCAATTAAAAGCCCCAGGTAGAAGAGAAATAGGTCATGGAAAGCTTGCTTGGAGAGCTATTAACCCTATTCTTCCTGATGTAGAGCAATTTTCTTATGTAACTAGAATTGTTTCTGAAATTACTGAATCAAATGGTTCTTCTTCAATGGCTAGTGTTTGTGGGGCTTCTCTCGCTTTAATGGATGCTGGAGTGCCTATTAAAGAGCCTGTTTCAGGAATTGCTATGGGTTTAATAAAAGAAGGTAATGATTATGTTATTCTTTCTGATATTATGGGCGATGAAGATCATCTCGGTGATATGGATTTTAAAGTTGCAGGAACAAAAAACGGTATTACTGCCCTACAAATGGATATTAAAATTAATGGCATTAATATTGAAATTATGCAAAGAGCTTTGCATCAAGCTAATCAAGGTAGATTGCATATTTTAGGCAAGATGACAGAAGTTATTGCTGAACCTAAAAAAGAATTAAGCCCTAACATTCCTAGAGTTGAAACCATCAACATTCCAGCTAAAAAAATTAGAGATGTAATTGGTTCTAGAGGCAGTGTAATCAAAGGAATATGTGCTAATACAGGAGTTGTAATTGATGTTGAAGATGATGGTACAGTTAAAATTTCTGGCAATAATAATGACGGCATCAAAAAAGCAATTGAAATGATTGGCGAAATAATATTTGAACCAGAAGTTGGAGATATCTATGAAGGTCCTGTTGTTAAAGTAATAGATGCAGGAGCTTTTGTTGCTATTGCTAATAATCGCGATGGCTTTGTGCATATTTCTGAATTAGCTGATTATAGAGTTGATTTTGTTGAAGATATCATCAATGAAGGAGATATTGTAAAGGTTAAAGTTATTGGTTTTGATAAAAAAGGTAGACCAAAATTAAGCTTCCGTTCGGTTGATCAAAAAACAGGTGAAGACATCTCTGACAAAATACCTGTAAAAAATGTTGAAGAAAAAGATTACGACAGATTCGAAAAAAGAGGCTCTAACAACAGAAGAGAAGGTAGAGGAGATGATCGCCACGAAAGAAGAGGAGATAGAAACGAGAGGGGTGACAGAAATGATAGAGGAGATAGAGATGACACTAAAAAACGTAGAGGTTTTTTTAGTTAATTGAATTTTTTTATATTAATTTTTTAAAGCGATAAATTAATATAAATTATTCTTTTGCAAATAGGTAAAATGGAAAACAAAGCTGTATTTCGATACAGCTTTGTTTTTTAGTTTATTAAAATTAAAATAATAGCCATTTACAGCCATTACTAAATTGTTAAAATAATGAATATAGAAAACTACTTAGCTTCAAATAGTTGGGCATTTGAAGAAGCAAAAAAAATTATAAAAAAAATTGATAATAAAGTTCCAGACAAAGGATTTGTGATTTTTGAAACAGGTTATGGTCCATCGGGGTTACCGCATATTGGAACCTTTGGTGAAGTAGTTAGAACCTCATTTGTTCGTTATGCCTTTCAGTGTTTGGCTCCTCATATTCCTACAAAATTATATTGTGTTTCTGATGATATTGACGGCTTAAGAAAAGTTCCAGATAACATACCTAACCCTGAATTAATTAAATTGCAGATCGGTAAGCCATTAACAGTAGTTAGCGACCCTTTTGGAACCCATCAATCTTACGGGCATCATATGAATGCAAGGTTGATAAGTTTTCTCGATGCATTTGGTTTTGATTATGAATTTATTAGTGCCACAGAAAAATATCGTTCTGGTGCTTTTGATAATACAATGATAAAGGTTCTTGATAAATATCAACAATTGCTTGATTTAATGTTGCCAACTCTTGGTGAGGAAAGACAGCAAACTTATAGCCCATTTATGCCAATTGACAAGGAAACTCAAATTGTGATTGATAAGGGTGTAAAGGCTGTTGATATTGCTAATAAAACAGTTATTTATATTGACCCTTTCGGAAAAGAAAAAGAGGTTCCAGTGACAGGTGGAAATTGCAAATTGCAATGGAAAATAGATTTCGGTGCTCGTTGGTATAGCCTTGGAGTTGATTATGAAATATACGGAAAAGATCATCAGCCAAATGAAAAAATTTATCGTAGAGTATGTGAAATATTAGGCGGTGAGCCTCCTGTTAATTTTACCTATGAAATGTTTCTTAGTGATAGTGGTGAAAAAATCTCAAAATCTAAGGGTAATGGTATAGCGGTTGAAGATTGGTTAAAATATGCCCCACAAGAATCTATTGCTTTATTTATGTATCAGAAGCCAAAAACCGCAAAAAGGCTTTACTTCGATGTTATTCCTAAGGCAATGGATGAATATTTAAGTTTTGTTAATGCTTTTTCAAAGCAAACTCCATTAGAACAGCTTGATAACCCTGCATTTCATATTCATTGCGGAAATATTCCACAACTTAATTTTAATTTAAGCTATTCTTTATTGTTAAATTTAGCGAGTGCTTGCAACCCCGAAAATGAATCAGTATTATGGGGTTTTATCTCTAAATATCAGCAGGGCTTGAATCAAGATAATTCTCCGCTTTTGGCGAAAATGGTTAAGAATGCAATTAATTATTACAATGATTTCATTAAGCAAAATAAAAAATATCGTTATGCTACTGAAAGCGAGAAAAATGCAATTCTTTTATTAGTTGAGGCATTAAAAGAATTTAAAAATTCATCTCAAATTAATGAGATTAGCAATAGTGATGCTTTGCAAAATATAGTATTTAAAATTGGGCGAGAAAATGGCTATCAAGAGCAAATGCGAAATTGGTTCTTGGCTCTTTATCAAATATTACTTGGGCAGGATCAAGGCCCTAGATTAGGCTCCTTCATTGCTCTTTTTGGCATCGATAATTTTATTAATTTAGTTATAAAAAAGCTTAACTAAGCCAGCAATCTATTATTTGCAATAGTTAATGATTGATAATGGCTTCATTTTTCTCTAATTTTAATTATTATGGCAATAAAAAAGCAAGCTCTTGCTAGATTTATAACAACAAAATAATCATCAAAAGATTAATTGCTTTTATAAAAATTTGTTCCAACATTTATTAAAATTTTATATAATTTATTTGTTACTAAAATTACAATCTCAAATGAAATTAAAAGAGAATATCGCCATTGATAAAATTGATAATCAGACTTTGGTAGAATATGATTTATTATTAGAGATTCTTAACAAGTTCTCAATAAGAGAAGTTCTGCAAAAATTATCAATTCATAACGGAACAATAAAAAGATGGTTTTCTGAAAAGAAGGTTCCTTCTAATTACTATAACGATCTTAACTTTTTATTAAATAATAAATATCCTGAAAGGTCTAATTTTAGAGCCAAAGACCAATTTTTTACAACCAAAGCAATATCAAATTATTGCTATAAAAAAACTTTAGAAATTTTACAAAAATTAGAAATAGAGTACAAAGACCATATTTTTATTGAGCCTAGTGCTGGTTGCTGTAATTTTTTCGAAATTCTTCCTAGTAATAAAAGAATTGGTATTGATATTGAGCCAATAGGGGCTTTGAAAAATGAGTTAATAACCGAAAATTATCTCAATTTTTTTCCTCCTGAAAATGGTAAATATATTGTAATTGGCAACCCACCTTTTGGATTAAGAGGCAATCTTGCACTTAGATTCATTAATCATTCTTCTGCTTTTGCCGATGTGGTTGCCTTTATTTTGCCTCCTCTTTTTGATAGTACTGGTAAGGGGGTTCCTATGAAGCGGGTTAAAGATTATAAATTAGCTTATAGTGAAAAATTGCCGATCAATTCTTTTCAATATCCAAATGGAGAAGAGGTTAATATTGCAACAATTTTCCAGATATGGACAAAAATAAATATTGATAAAATTGAATCTAAAGCCTTAAGAAGTTGTAAGGATTTTATCAAGGTTTATTCATTATCAGATGGAGGCACACCATCAAGCACTAGAAATAAGAAAATGATAGAAAAGTGTGATGTTTATTTGCCATCTACTTGTTTTAGTGGAATGAAGGCATATAGTGAATTTTGTCAATTACCTAATAAAAGGGGCTATGGAGTTGTTTTTTTAAAAGATAAGGCGATATTAAAAGAAATTTTTTATAATAAAATTAATTGGCAAGAGGAGGCTTTTCTTTCAACCAATAGTGCAATTAATTTAAGAACAGATTTAATAGAAATGGCATTAATAAAGCATGGAATTTATGATAAATAACGAGATAGATAATATTGCTATTAATATTTTAAAACAAGTTTTAAAAGAAGCTCAAAATCAATGGCTTGACCCAGATAGCAAATATAAAGAATATAGAAATCTTCAAATTGATAAGAGGGGTAGTTTCGGGGAAAGGTTTTTTGCTCAAACCTTACATCAAATATATTTTAGAAGGCTAAAAATAGAGTATCAAGATGGCGATCAAGGTGATTGGGATTTAAAATTCAATGGACTAAAATTTGAAGTTAAAACTTCATCAATAGATGTTAATAAAAAATTTCAAAATGAAGGAATCAAAGAAAATGCCGATTACGATGCAATAATGTTTCTTGGGGTTAAGCCAAACCAATTATTCATAAAATTTATTCTAAAATCACAAATTCCTTTTGATAAACTTCATAATAGAAAGGCGAGGGGCACTGGATCGGGCTTTAAATGGGATTTTAGAGAGAGTGATATGATAGAAATAAAAACTTTAGATGATATAAAAAGAGAGTTCGATAGAAATTTTAATTTTTTATTTTCTTCTAAAATCTAAGGCTAAAAATATTATTTTGAGTATTAATATTTTTATAATAATTTAAACTTTTACTATAAATCCTAAAATTCATCAAGTTATGGCAATAAAAAATATTGATTCCGCAACCCTTAAAAACTGGCTTGATAATAATCAAGCTCTACTAATTGATGTTAGAGAGCCAGCTGAATATGAGGCTAATAATATCAAGGGTTCGCAACTAATTTCACTTGCTAATGTGAGCCTTAACAATTTACCTGAAATTGGCAATAAAAAGTTGGTTTTGCATTGTCAAGGCGGAAAAAGAAGCCTCAATGCCTGTCAAAAATTAATTTCTGAAAATGAAGATTTAGAAATATACAACCTAGAAGGTGGAATATCAGCTTGGATTCAACAAGGTTATAATTTTCAATCATCAAAAAAATTCTTTTTACCAATTGACAGACAAGTGCAAGTAATAACTGGCTCCGCAACTTTCTTAACTACTATTGCTGGCTATCTTATTAGTAGTAAGTTTTTTATTATCCCTCTATTACTAGGTGCTGGCTTAATATTTTCAGGGCTTAGTGGCTATTGTGGGCTTGCAATTTTAGTGGCAAAAATGCCTTGGAATAAAAAGTAGTAAAAAAGCAAGCTCCTCTTCATCTTTATTATTTTTAGTTCAGCCATCATCACAAGGAATAGATTAGAACGGCAACAAGGGGTTTTAACCCCTTGGCTTAATGATAACGGAATGCAACTTCACCACAAGGGGCTAAAACCCCTTGTTGCCGATTAGATAGAGAGTTCAGGGCTAGAGAAAGTAAGGGTTAAAACCCCTTGTTGCCCTTATCTTTAGCAAGGAGGCTAAAATAGAAGACATCCCAGTATTTTTCTTGATAAAAGCGATGTTCTCTTAATATGCCCTCAAGGGTAAAATTTAGTTTTAGTAATAAATTTTTTGAAGGAATGTTGTCAACCGCCATAAATGCTTCAATGCGATTAATTGCAAGTTTGTTAAATCCAAAATCAACAACTGCCGATATTGCTGATTGCATAATTCCGTTTCGCCAATATTCTTTTGCCAAATCATAACTAAGTTCAATGCGATGATGTTGCGAATAATAATTATTTAAGCCAATTGAGCCAATCATTTGATTATTATCTTTTCTTGCTATTGCAAAGTAAATTCCATCGTTAGAATAAAATACATTCCGCCAGAATAGAACTTCTCGGCGGGCTTCTTCAATATCTTGTGGTATATTGCATAAAATGAAGCGATTAACTTCTTTATCGCCAAAATATCTAAGAAAATCTTCGGCATCGTTAATATTTTTTTCTCTTAAAATATAGCCTTCAAGCCCGAATTTTTCTAGATCAATATTGGGGAAGTTATTTTTATTAATATTGTTCATTTATAAAAAATATGAAAATAATTGCTCAAATGGATGAAATGTTAAATATTAACATTGCAACCGACTCAACATTTGCAATATTGCTTGCGGTACAAAATTATGGCTGTGAAATTTTTTATTACCTGCCAAAAAGTTTATATTTTGATTTAAAAACTAATAGTGTCAAGGCTAGAACTTATAGAATTAGTTTAAATAAAATTATGGGCAATCATTGTAAAATATTATCTGAACAAGTTGTTGATTTAACAACCTTTGATGCAATATTAGTTCGCCAAGATCCGCCTTTTGATATTAATTACATTACTAGCACCTATATTTTAGAAAAAATCAAAGATAAAACCTTGATAATTAACGATCCAACTAATATTCGCAATCATCCAGAAAAAATCTTTATTAATGAATTTCCCAATTTAATAACTCCAACTGCCATAACTGGCGATTTTGAGGAGGTTAAAAATTTTATTTACGAACATCAAAAAATTGTGATGAAGCCTTTATATAGTTGTGGCGGTGATGGGGTGGTAGTTCTAAAATATGGAGATAAAAATTTATCTACTATGTTTGAAATGATGGTAAGCCATTATCAGGCACCTGTAATGTTACAAAAATTTATTGATGAGGTTGCAATTGGTGATAAAAGAATATTGTTGCTTGATGGGGAGCCAATCGGAGCATTATTAAGGGTTGCTAAAGATGGTGATAATCGTTGCAACTTGCATTTAGGAGGTAGGGCAAATTTTGCCGAATTGACTAAAAGAGATTTAGAAATTTGCAATCAATTATCGCCAAAATTGAAAGAAAGAGGGTTGTTTTTAGTGGGAATTGATATTATTGGTGATTATTTAACAGAAATTAATTTAACCTCTCCAACTTGTATTAATGAAATTAATCAATTAAATGAATCAAAGATTGAAGATATTATCGTTGAAAAAATTATCTCTAAGATTCAATTAAATAAAAAAATTAAAAATTGTAATCATTAAAAAACATCATAAGAGTTAGTGCCGTTATAGTAATAACGATTACGACAAATATTACATTTAGAAAATTTAGCCATAATTAATTCTATTGCCCTTGGTTCTTTTAAGCATACTAGCCAAGCACAAGCATGAACTGTTGGTAGCACTACTAATAGATAGACAAAATTATCAGTCAAAATAAAAGCTAGTAATGAAATAATTACATTTAAAGCTGCAAATGTATAGCTAACCCCCATAATTAGAGGTGGGCGAGTTAAACCAAGAAACAGGGCATCGCTATTAATTGAACCGGCCATAATTATTGACTAGTTGAAGGTTGATTAGTTAAAAAATAAATTATATTATTAATTTTATGAATTTGTCAAGCTCTATAATTTACTAAATAATTTAAAATAATGATTAAAAAACAATCGATTATAGATATAATTTCGCCCGCTACTCCTTGCAACTCCTTGCAACTAGATTTAATAAAAAATTTTCTTAATTCAATTTCGTTAGATTTTAATATTTTTTATGAAGCGGAAACTGCGGTTAAAGAAGATGATATTTACCAAGATTCAGAATTTGCAAGCTGTGATGCAAGATATCGTTTTTTGCAATTAAAAGAAGCTCTAGAAAGCCCTATTTCAAAATTTATATGGTGTAGTCGTGGAGGTTATGGTAGTGCTGATTTATTGCCAATGTTGTTCAATATTTCAAAGCCAAAATATCCTAAAATATTAATTGGTTTTAGTGATATTACTTCGCTTAATATCTTCTTTAATCAAAATTGGCAAATGCCAGTAATATCGGCACCAATGTTATTGCAAATTGCTAGCAAAAAAATTTCTCAATCGGCAATAGATTTTCTAATTAATTTTTTACAAGGCAAAATTGATGAGTTAGTTTTTTCTTTAAAGCCTGTAATTTCTGAATCTAGCAACTATAATAAAGAAGAAAAAATTTCTGGATTATTAGTTGGTGGATGTTTAAGTGTTTTATTAAGTCATTGTGGCACCTCTAACGAGCTTGATTGGCATCAAAAAATATTATTTTTAGAAGATGAGGGTGAAAGTGGCGAAAGATTAGAGAGATATTTTAATCAAATTTTAAGAATAATAATTGAGAAGAAAAGGGTACCAAAGGCAATAATTCTAGGAAATTTTCACGAATCTAGTATTTATGGCAATGTAAAATCTAATAATGTTGAGCTTGCTATAAAAATTTTTGCTAATAAAATCAAACAAAATAATCTTGATATAGCCTTATTTATTGAACCAGAAAAAATATTAGGTCATTCACCAAATTCAATGCCTTTGATTCTTGGTTGGCAGGCGGAAATCAATAATTGCAAAATTAAACAAAAAAGCTTAATTTTTAATAATTAACAATAAAAAATATTATAAAATGAAAAATATATCATTAATTTTTATCTTAATGCTTATTGCTAAACCTGTTATTAGTTATGGCTCTAATATAAAAATTCAAAAAGAACAAGAATCAAATTTTGCTTATTTTAACCAAAATTTTGATAATTATGAAAAATCAATTACCATTTACAGCAATACAGGGCTTATTAATACTGGCTTTAGAGTAGCGGTAGCTAATAATGACAGTTTGCGAGCTTATGGTTTAATGAATTTAAGAAAGTTGCCTCAAACCTACGGAATGCTTTTTTTATTTGATGATAATCAACATATTGCAATGTGGATGAGAAATACTTTGATTCCACTGGATATGATATTTATTGATAATAATAATCAAATTATTGATTATTATCAAAATGCCAAACCAAAGTCAGATAAAATTATTGAAGCTCCAGCTGGAACTAATAAGGTTCTAGAAATTAATGCAGGTTTAATAAAAAAATTGGGTATCAAAAAAGGTTTTCATATTGCCATTGAAAAATAATTATCAATTAACTGCTTTGCAATTAAATTCAGTTACTGATTTAGCGATTTATGTTCATTATCCATTTTGCAAATCTAAGTGCCCTTATTGTGATTTTAACTCTCATTTACAGCGAGATACAGATCATTCCTTGTTTCTCAAGGGTTATGAAGCGGAGTTAGATTTTTTTAAATCCAATATTCATAATCGTAATATTACTAGTATATTTTTTGGCGGTGGCACTCCTTCGCTAATGCCGGTATCTTTTGCTGAAGCGATATTGCAAAAAATCAATAATCTGTGGAATGTTAGTAATCAATGCGAAATAACGATTGAGGCTAACCCTACTTCATTCGAGGCATCAAAATTTCGTGATTTTCGTAAAATTGGCTTTAACCGCTTATCTCTAGGGATACAGTCTCTTAACGAGGAGGATCTCAATTTTCTTGGTCGGCAACATACGGTCAAGGAATCAATATTAGCAATATCACAAGCCCACGAAATTTTTGAGAATTTTTCATTTGATCTAATATATGCCAGACCTAAGCAAAAAATTAATGATTGGAAAATTGAGCTTGGAACCGCAATAAAATTGGGTTCCAATCATTTATCGCTTTATCAATTAACTATTGAAAAAGGCACAAAGTTTTTTAACGATTGGAAAGAGAAAAAATTTATTATGCCAACCGATAAGCTTGCGGGTGATTTTTATCAAACTACCAATGAAATTATGGCTGATAATGGCTTTAATCATTATGAAATATCTAATTATGCCAAAGAAAATCATCAATCTTTGCATAATTTATCATATTGGCAGGGAGTTGATTATATCGGAATTGGTGCAGGTTCGCATTCACGAGTTTTCTTTGACGGGCAACAGCACAGAAAGGCAATTGTAAATTTACATCGCCCTGATATATGGCTGGAGCAGGCTCTAAATAATAAAGAAAAAATTGCAATGCAAAAAATTGAAGAAATTAAAGATGATGATCTTAAAGAGGAGCTTATTTTAACTGGTCTTAGAACAATTTATGGAGTTGATATTGAACAGCTAAATATTTTTTTTAGGCAAGAAATATTTGATAATAATATTTTAAAGAAGCTTGTAGATCAAGGTTTTATAACTATTGATAATCAAAAAATAGTAATTGCTAAAAATTATTGGATATTTGCAAATTCTGTTATCGAAAAAGTTGTTTCTGCTCTTAAAAAATAAATTAATCAAGTTGTAATATTTTGATAGATATTTAAAATTCCTGCAAAATAGTCGATATTGAAATTGCAATATACTCCTAAGGGCTTGATATTAATGGCTCGATATAACCATAAAATAATATTTAATCAATGGATTACAAAATACAATTAAATCACATTCGCGAAAATTGCTGTTTAACAAAAATACCAAATGATGCCAATTCATTCTTGGTTCTGTCAATTATCAATAATCTCTGGCGAGAAGAAAAAGCCAGTGATTCATTGATAATTCTTGAAAATGATGTTGAGGTTTCAAGATTTATCGAGCAAGTTAATTTTTTTAAAACCATCAATCAATTTGATGATATTAAATTGCTGACCTTTCCCGCTTGGGATTGCAACCCGTTAGATTTAATATCCCCTAAGCCCAGTATTTTATCGGCTAGAATCAATTGCCTCTATCAACTTGCTAATCGTGATAAAAATTCAAAATTTATTGTTGCAATATCAGTAAATTCAATGTTGCAAAAAACAATTAATCGATCCGAGCTTGATAATATTGGAATCTATCTCAAGGTTAGTAAAAAAATTTCAATCCAGCAATTGGTAGATTTTTTAATTGATAATGGTTATGAAAGGCAGGCTTGTGCTAATAATGTTGGTGATTTTGCTTTAAGAGGAGGAATTGTTGATGTTATTCTGCAAGAAGCAGGAGATTTAACTGGTTATAGAATTGATTTTTTTGGCGAAGAAATTGATTCCATAAAATTATTTGATCCGATTACACAAATAACCAATAGTGAGGTTAAAACCTTGCAAATATTGCCTGCAAGCGAATTATTGCTTAATAAAAAGACGGCAGAAATATTTAGAAGTAAATATCGTGAATTATTTGGCAATTCGACAGATAACCAACTTTATAATGCCTTGTCTCAATGCCGTCAATATCATGGTATGGAGCATTTTTTGCCACTATTTTACAATAGCAATTTGGTTAATATTATTGAGCATTTAAAACAAGTTGTAATTTTTAATAATACAAAAAATAAAATTTATTTTAATAATAGAGAAAAAGAAGTTAAGGAGGCCTATGAATCAAGAATAGAAGCATTGTCAATTAAAGAGAAAAATGTAGAAAAAAAGCATCTTCAGCCAATAGCGATGGAAATGTTGTATTTTAAAGAAAGTGAATTGCAAAAAATCATCGCCAATTATCTAAATATTGAATTCTCAAGCACTGATGAAGATGAAAATATTATTAATCAAGAAAGAATAATTGATCTTGAGATGAAAATGGTTCCAGATTTTGCAATGGCGGGAAGAGTTAACAGACAAGAGCCTCTGGAATTATTAAATAATTTTATCAATCAACATAATTTTAAAATTATTGTTATTGCTTGTCTTAGTGAGAGTTCAAAAGAAAGAATGATTAAAATGATCGCTGATTTTAATATTAATTTTCAGGAAATTGATAATTTTCCAATTAAAGAATATAAATCTTCTAATCATCGAGCAAAGAAAATTCTTATTGCTAAAAGTAATTTTGCAAAGGGTTTTTATAATAAAGATTTCGCTATAATTAGCGAACAAATGATTTTTGGAGAAAAAATAATTAGAAGAAGATCTAGTAAAATTGATGCTACAAGATTAATTGAAGAAGGCTTGGCAATTAAGCAAGGTGAAATAGTGGTTCATCGCGATTATGGTATAGGAAGGTTTGAGGGAATAGAAAAAATTAATGCAGGAAATATTAGTTGTGAGATGCTAAAAATAGCCTTTGGAGGCAATGATTGTTTGTTTGTATCTGTTGATGAAATAAATCTAATTAGTCGCTACGGGTCAGATAACCCCTTAATAGAGCTAGATCGTTTAGGTAGTGGTGCTTGGAAAAATCGTAAAACAAAAATTCGTCAAAAAATAAAAATTGCCGCGGAAACCCTACTTAAAACTGCGGTTAAAAGACAGCTCACTAAGGCACCAATTTTAATTCCCGATCGAGATTTTTATAATGAATTTTGCAATGATTTTGGTTTTATAGAAACTGATGATCAAATTAGAGCAATTGAAGAAGTTGAAGAAGATCTGCAAAAAGGCAGTTTAATGGATAGGCTAATTTGCGGTGATGTTGGTTTTGGTAAAACGGAAGTTGCAATTAGAGCCACGGCAATTGCAATTAGTGGTTCATTAGCAGATGGCGGGCAGGTTGCAATCATTACTCCCACAACTTTATTATGTCGCCAACATTTTAAGAATTTAAGTCAAAGATTTGCTAAATATGATATTAAAGTTGCTCAATTATCAAGGTTGGTAACTACAACAGAGGCAAAGAAAATAAAAGAGCAGATTGCTAGTGGTGAAATAAAAATCATCATTGGTACCCATTCTTTACTGCAAAAAGATATTAAATTTCATAATTTAGTTTTAGCTATAATTGATGAAGAACAGCATTTTGGGGTTGCTCAAAAAGAAAGATTAAAAGAATTGCAAAATTCAGTTCATTTACTAACTCTATCTGCTACCCCAATTCCAAGAACATTGCAAATGTCGTTAACAGGAGTTAAGGATTTAAGTCTAATTTCAACCCCGCCAATTGATAGGTTGGCGGTCAGAAATTTTGTAATGCAATTTGATAATATTGTTGTAAAAGAGGCTATCCTTAGAGAATATAATCGTGGTGGTAAGAGTTTTTTTGTAGTGCCAAGAATTAGAGATCTTGAAGAAATGGCACCAAAGCTTAAAGAATTATTTCCAGATCTCAAAATTGAAGTTGCCAACGGTCAAATGCCCGCAAATCAAATAGAAAAAATTATTGCCGATTTTATTGATGGTAAAATAGATGTGTTGCTTTCTACTACTATTATTGAGTCAGGGCTTGATATTGCTAATGCTAATAGTATTATTGTCTATAAGGCGGAGGCCTTTGGTATGGCTCAATTATATCAATTGCGAGGCAGGGTTGGCAGGGCGAAAATTCGTGGTTATGCCTATTTTATGACTAGCAAAGCAAAAATTGCCGATGATGCAAAAAAGAAGCTTGAAATTATGCAAAATCTTGATGCTTTGGGAGTTGGTTTTACAATTGCTAGTTGCGATATGGATATTAGAGGTAGTGGTGATTTGCTTGGCGATGAACAATCTGGGCATATTAAAGAAACTGGGGTTGAGCTTTATCAGCAAATGCTTATTGAGGAAATAGCAAGGGTTAAAAATATTGACGAAAATCATCAAAATATTGCGATTGCTAATAAAAATACCGATGAAGATGATTTTATTCCGCAAATTAAATTGGCAATTTCCTTGTTAATACCTAGCGATTACATTGAGGATTTACAATTAAGAATGAGTTTTTATAAAAAAATTTCATTAATTAAAAATAATCAAGACAAAGAAAATATTGAAATTGAGATGATTGATCGTTTTGGTAAAATTCCCGAAACAGTCTCAAGCCTTATAGAAATAGCCTTGCTAAAAAATAAATGTAGAGATTTGGGGGTTGGAAAAATTGAAGCAATAAATGAAGGTTTAGTGGTTAGTTTTTATAATGATAAATTATTTAATTCTGATATTTTAAGAGATAATTTATTTAAAATGATATTCTCTAGCAATAGTAAAATTCGTTTTTATCAACCTAAAAATCAAGCCAATAATCAAGCCTTTAAAGGTTCTGTTGACAATGCCACAGCAAAGATAAATCATCAAAAAATATTATTCACACAAAAATTCATTGATGATAAATCAAAAATAGAAGCATCGCAACAGGCAATGCAAAAACTAAGTGCATTACTGAGTTAAAACTCTTATTGACTTGAATAAATGCAACGAATGCAGAAATATTTTAATGAATTTGATTTTAAATATAATACAAAAAATGTTGCAGATTTAGAAAAGAGTCGGTAATCTTATTCTAAGAGTTATTGGGAGAAGATTAACTTATAAAAAACTAACTAACTAACAAAATTAAATACACCGCATGAATATTTTAGAGAAAATTACAAATGAATCTCACAAAAGCATTTATTTAAAATATGCCTCCTTGCCACCGCCATTTGATGTAGTTGGTTTTGGTAAAGAATTGGGGTTAGAAATTAAAGAAAGTGATGAATTGCCTACAAAAATCAGTGGTTTTATTAAGCAAGTAGATGGGGGTGCAATATCAATTTGTGTTAATAAAAAACATAACCTTAATAGAAAAAGGTTTACTGTCGCCCATGAATTAGGGCATTATTTTTTGCATTCACACAAATTAAAAGAAGGAATGATTGATGAAATACTAAACAGAGAAGACGGGGCTACCGACCCGATAGAATTTGAAGCAAATGATTTTGGAGCCAATCTATTGATGCCAGAAGAACTTTTTAGGCAGCTTTGGAATAAAGAAGATTGTTCGATTGGCGACATGGCATTAATATTTTCAGTGTCTGAAAGTGCCATCATTACTAGAGCTAGGTTTCTTGGTATTGCCAAAGAATATTCAGGTTATTTTGCTTAAATAATGAAAAATATAAATAATTCAAACCCTCCAAAAGATCCAACAAGCAATTTTTCTATCAACAATCTTGATGATTTTCTAAAAAATGCAAAAGAATCCAACATTCTTGATGGTTTTATAAAAAATGCAAACGATATGGAACAGCTTCTTAAGCCACATCTCTTTTTGGAAAACAAGGTTTCTATTTGGCTTAATATAGCAAACAAAATTTTTCCAACTCTTAAAAATTTTTTAATACTTATATTATCGTCTTTGTATTTCACTAAAAATGTAATATTTGAAGATGTAACTCATAAAATAGTCGATTTTATACTCGAAAATGCCAATGATTATTGGATTCTATTAATCATATGCATTACAATAGTTGCATCGCTATTTATTAAGAAAAAATATAAATAACTTGCATGGGAATGTAAAAAAAATTTCTAAAACTAAAAAATAATGGTTTTTTAGGATTGGTTGCATCAAATATATAAATGTATAAAATTTGAATAATAATTATTAAAAAAAGTGAGCTATAACATTGAAAATATTGAGATTGAAGAGCTGTATCAAATTGAGGGATTAGAAAAGTTTCATCAATATTTTTTACAGCAATTTGAAGAGATAGAGCCAATTCTATATCAACAATTTATTGGTGCGAGCAATGTTTTATCTAGTGCAATTATTATTGATATCGCAAAATTTGTTGAATATTTTTTAGTCAAATTCTTTGGTATTATTCAAGAAAATCGGCTTCTTAATCAATCTGCACAGCAATTTAAAGCAATATATCTATTTAAAAGAGATTTCATTCAAAGAGTAATTGCGAAAAAATATAGCAAATGCGATTATGACATAGATAATCTAAAAATTTTATCCGCCTTAGATATTAAGGCATCAACCATTGATGAAATTGAACAAAGCTTTGCGGTAAAAGCCCTTGATTTATTGGTAAATAACAATAATTTCGTTGATGATTATGTTCTTAATGCAGAAGATGTAGATAATAATTTGCTTAAATCAGAAGATGAGTTTCGTAATTTTAGTGATAAAGAAAAAATTGAGCTAATAACTATTTATAGTTTATGGGCTTTATATAATCCACGAGGCATTGATTTTCATAGTTCGGGAAGTTTATTTATTTTGCCAAAAAAACTTGATTATCAAAATTTAGTTAATTATCAATCCTTATCATCTTCTTGTAGTAGAAATGGCTTTGATTTAACGGATAAGGGTTTTAGTAATAATCAAATTCTTTCTCAAGCTAATTATTGTATTTTTTGCCACCGCCAAGAAAAAGATAGTTGTCGTAAGGGCTTTATCGTCGATAATGGTGATTTTAAGCAAAGCCCTCTTAATCAAGATTTAACTGGCTGTCCGCTTGATCAAAAAATTTCTGAAATGAATTACCTTAAATCGCAAGGCTATTCAATTGGGGCATTGGTAGTTATTGCTATTGATAATCCAATGGTTGCAGTAACTGGGCATCGTATTTGCAATGATTGCAGTAAATCTTGTATTTTTCAAAAGCAAGAGCCAGTAGATATTCCGCAAATTGAAACTGCAATTCTAAAAGATGTTTTAAATTTGCCATTTGGCTTTGAGATCTACTCTTTATTAACAAGGTGGAATCCATTTTCCTTGCCATCTTCCAATGTTGGTTCGATTCCTAAAAATAATACTGGTTATAAAATCTTAATAGCAGGGCTAGGGCCAGCGGGCTTTAGTCTTGCTCATTATTTATTAAATCAAGGGCATTTAGTGGTTGCAATTGATGGTTTAAAAATAGAGCCCTTAGACCCTCAAATATCAGGCATTGATGTTTTTGGCAAAAGAAGAAAATTTCAGGCAATTAAAAATATCAGTCAAATATACGAACCGCTTTCAACCCGCAATATTTATGGTTTTGGCGGGGTTGCAGAATATGGAATTACTGTTCGTTGGGACAAAAACTTTCTTAAAATTATTTATATAATTCTTGCCAGAAGAGAGAATTTTTTATTAAAATCTGGAATCAGGCTAGGCTCCTCAATTACTGAAAAAACAATATTTAATGATTATAAATTTGATCATCTAGCGATGTGCCTTGGTGCAGGCAAGCCAAAGACCTTAAAATTTGATAATGATTTTAATGGAGAAAAAACCATAATAAAAGAAAATGAATTTACTAGCGCTTATCCGCAAGGTGTTTATTTGGCTTCCGATTTTTTAATGGGCTTGCAATTAGGTGGTGCCTACCGCAAAGATTTATTTACTAATTTGCAATTAAGAATGCCTGTAATTGTAATTGGAGGGGGTTTAACAGCCATAGATAGTGCTTGCGAGGCTAGGGCTTATTATATTGCGGAAGTAAAAAAGTTTTTTGATAAATATCAAGATATTATAAAAAAAATAGGAGAGAAAGAATTTTTTGCAAAACTTAATCAACAAGAGCAAATTATTGCTCAGGAATTTTTGTCAGATGCCCTAAAATCAACCGCTGAAATTAATTTATCAACAAAAATATTTTACCGCAAAAAATTTAATCAATCGCCAGCTTATAAAAATAATCATCAAGAGCTTAATAAGGCAATTGAAGAGGGGGTTGAGTTAATTGAGGAAGTTGAGATAAAAACTATTATCATTGATAGTTATGGTCATATTGAGGCAGTAATTAGCGATAAAGGTCAGAAATTTGCTTGTCGCACCTTGATTATATCGGCTGGAACTTTGCCAAATATCAATATTGTTACCGAAGATAATTTTCAATTAAAATTAGATGGCGATCATTTTTTATCAGATAATAACCCTTTAATTATCAATAGTCTTCCTGCTTTTAAGAATAAGAAATTAAATTTTATTGTTAAATTAAATCAGTTAAAGAATCAAGATAATAGTCACAATTATCAAGCAATTAGTTATTTTGGCGATCTGCATCCTAATTTTAGTGGTAGTGTGGTTAAAGCGGTCGCCAGTGCTAAAATTGGCTCAAAGCAAATTTTAGAAATATTGCAATTAACAAAAATCAACAAAATTAACATTAAGCAGCAATATCAAAATTTTCTAGAATCGATTAATAATGATTTTAATGTTACTGTGGAAGATATTGCTCAAAAATTTTCTAATGTTATTGAAATTGCTATTAAGGCTCCTTTAATTGCAAAGAATAGCGAGGTGGGGCATATTTTTCGTTTAGCGAATTTTCATTATTTTGCAAAAAATAAGAAAGAAAAATTATTAGCTACTGAAAATATACCAATTACTGCCCTAGAAATCAATAAGGAAAGGGGTTTAATTAGGGCAATGATATTTGATAGCGGATCGTCAACCAATATTGTTAAAAACTTTACCAAAGGCGAACCCTGTATTTTTATGGGTCCTTCGGGCAAGGCAACAGAATTGCCAAGCAATAAAAAGGTTCTGTTGATAGGTCGAGGTAGGGGAAATCAAGCAGTGCCAGCAATTGCCAAGCATTTAAAAAATCTAAATTGCAAAATTATTATTTTGTTGATTTGTCAAAATAATAATAAAATTAGCAATATATCAGAGAATCTTGATATTCAAACTCTTAAAGAGGCTAGTGATAATTTTATTATTGCCATGAATAATTATAATTCTTGCGATATTGAAAAATCCCAATTAAGGAAATTTGACATTATCGCTAATGGCAATTTTATTGATTTATTGCTAGAATATCAAAGGCTTGTTACTTTGAATCAAGGTTCTTCGGCAATAAATCTAAAATCAATTGAGCATTTATTAATTATTGGTGACGATAGATTAATGTTAGAAATTGCTGATGCTAAAAATAATCATAAATTGCAAGGTTATTTTTACAATAGTAAAATTATTGCTAGCCTTAATGCACCGATGCAGTGTATGTCTAAGGGAATATGTGCTCGCTGTCTACAAAGAAAGAAAGATAAAAATAATCAATGGCAATATTTTTATGCTTGTGCCAATCAAGATCAAGAGCTTGATAATGTTGATTTACAGCATTTGCAATGGAGATGTCAGCAAAATAATTTGTGGGAAAAATTATCAAAAATATATTCTAATATTTTTTTCTAATTTAATTCTAATAAATTGTTGAAGTTGATATTTCTAAGAATGACTTTTAATTACCGCTTTTTATTTTCTAGCACAATAAATCTAAGAGATTTTAAGAATTTACTTCACTTAAAAACTAAAAAACCCTAGGTTTTTAACGACCTAGGGTTTTTTTAGTTTTAGATTTTGCTAACTAATTAAGAAGTAATGTCAACAGCATAAGTTAGGGCACAGTCAGTAGTTTTAACTACTGTTTCATTATATACACCAGATGCAATGCAATCTCCAGCTGTTGCTTTACCAAAGGTTCTAACTTTTCCAGAAACAGGAAGACCGTCATCTAATTTTAAATCAACTGATTTAGCATCTTCAGCAGTCAATGCTCCTTTAGCAAAAGTAGTGCTGGTTAGTAGAGATAAAATGCTGTTAGTAGGAGATGCGGGAGCCCACCCAGAAGTTAGTATTATTGCATTCTGACCTTCATTTTCCCAGCTAGTATTTGTACCAGCTGCGGCAGTAGGAGTTCCGATTAAATAGTCGAATATCCAACCAGTTCCTCTAACTTTTGATTGAGGAATTGTCGTTCCAGCAGCTCCAGCGACATCAAATGATGTAGCTGAACCAGCTGTGAGAGTTTCAGTTGTTATCATTTTTGTATAAGCGAGCATTGCAATTGCACCGAAACCTTCAGCTTTAGCTTGACCAGTTGCGGTAGTTGTCCCACCGTTAGTGCTATTAAACTCTATCCTTCCGTCGCCGTCTCCAATATATCCAGTAGAGACTCCAGAGGCAAAGTTGACTGTATAATCTCCAGGGTAAGCATTGTAAGCAACATAAAAGCTATTAACTGCTGTATTGTAATTTCTGGCTTCGGTCATAACTGCTCTAAGAGTAGCACTTTTAATTAAACTAGCACCACCAGTGATACCAGCAACTAAAAGTCCGATAATAATTAACACAATTGAAAGCTCAATTAATGAGAAGGCTGATTTTTTAGAATATGTTTTCATAATTTGTTGTTTGTTTAGGAATTTTCCAGTAAAAACTAAATTTAAGTCTCATATTTTGTATTTATTAACTAAATAAACAAAATACGAAATTTGCTTAGAAATTAATAATTAAATATTAACAAAAACAAAGTCAAGTCATTAATATAAGAATTTTTTAATATGTATCAAAATGAACCTAAATTTTACTAGCCTTATAAATTATTTTATAAATAATTGGTAAAAAAAACTTATATTTTAAAAAAAGAAAATTATTCTTTCTTAAACCATTGTTTTGATTTATTTATAAAATCAGAAATCTAACTAAAAATATTTTGCAATGCAATTAAAAGAATCATTCCTACTTAATATTGATAAAAACGGGGTCGCTAACTTAATTTTTGACCTCCAAAATGAAAAAGTAAATAAACTTTCTTCATTAGCAATGACAGACCTTGAGAGGGCAATATCGGTTATTGATGGCAATAAAGCAATTCGTGTGCTTGTGATTACTAGTGCAAAAGCAAATAATTTTATTGCTGGTGCCGATATAAACGAAATAAAATCAATTAATAATCAAGAAGAAGCATTGCAAAAAGTGAAAAGAGGGCAGGATATTCTTGATAAAATTGCTAATTTAAAAATTCCATCTATTGCAGTTATTAATGGTTCATGTCTTGGGGGTGGTCTTGAGCTTGCTCTTGCTTGTAGTTATAGAGTGGCAATTATTAACAAAAAAACCATTCTTGGTTTACCAGAAGTTAATCTTGGAATTATTCCTGGTTTTGGTGGAACTCAAAGGCTTCCAAAGCTGATTGGACTTAAAAATTCTTTGAATTTAATATTATCTGGAAAATCAATTGATGCGAAAAAAGCCTTTGAAATGGGTGTTGTTGACGAATTGATGCGACTTGAATTTCTTGAAGAAAAATTAAGCCTTTTTGTTACTGA
Source organism: Rickettsiales bacterium (assembly GCA_021298605.1). GTDB lineage: Bacteria > Pseudomonadota > Alphaproteobacteria > Rickettsiales > UBA1997 > JAJTDS01. The sequence continues at coordinate 4,926 of JAJTDS010000009.1, read as the reverse complement.
AATTCTTTATGGAGCCACATCTAACAAATATCTTGAGCGAAGAAGTAAGATTAAAAACAGAAATTTGCTGGAAAAAATTCCTTTTGGTAAAAAGATAATTTATAATTTTGCTGAAAAAGAGCTTTATGAAAAAACAAAAGGCAATTATCCTGCCCCTTTTAAGGCTTTAGAGGTAATTAAAAAAACTTATTCTAGCGATTTAAGTAATCAATCATTTGCTTGCGAGTTAGAAAATTTCTGCGATCTGGTAACTGAGCCAATTGCAAAAAATTTAATTGAGCTGTTTTTTACCAATGAAATGCTAAAAAAAGAGTTTTTAAATAATGAAGCTGAATCTAAAGAAGTTGATAATGTGGCAATAATTGGTGCCGGAGTTATGGGAGGAGCAATTGCATGGCTTTTTGCTAATAATAATATTAATGTTAGAATCAAAGATATATCGCAACAAGCAATTGCTATGGGTTATCTGCAAATGATGAAGATATTCAGTTATTTTAGAAAAAAGCGAAAAATCAACGATTTTGAAATGCAAGAAAAAATGAATAAAGTTACTTCAAATATTAAATATGAAGGCTTTGGTAGTTGTGATATTGCGATTGAAGCAGTAGTTGAAGATATTAAGATTAAAAAAGCAGTATTAGTAGATCTTGAAAATAATCTGTCTAGCAATGCAATTATTGCTTCTAACACTTCTTCTCTTTTAATTTCTGAAATGGCTACCGCTTTAAAATCTCCTAATCGTTTTGCAGGAATGCATTTTTTTAATCCTGTTGATAAAATGCCCTTAGTGGAAGTTGTAGCAGGTGCTTATACTGATAAAAAAACTATAGAAGTAATCTTTAATCTTGCTCGTAAATTGGGTAAAACTCCAATAGTAGTTGGTGATGTTGCTGGCTTTTTAGTGAATCGTATCTTGATACCTTGTTTGAATGAGGCAATTTATATGTTTCAAGAAGGAAATTCAATTGAAAAAATTGATTCAATAATTGAAAAATTTGGAATGCCAATGGGTCCGTTTGCCTTAGTTGATGTGGTTGGAATAGATGTCGGAGCAAAAGTGGCGATATCTCTTGAAAAAGCTTATGGCGAAAGAATGAGGGTTCCTGAAATGCTTGATTTTATTTATCACGATCATCAAGATTTGCTTGGTAAAAAATCGGGTAAAGGTTTTTATCTGCATAAATCTAATAATAAAAATAAAGTTAATCCTAAAATATATTCATTAATTCTTGAATTAAATGAAAAATATAAATTTCCTCAATCCAGCTTGTCAGAGCAAGAAATTATTAATCGCTTTATGTTGCAGATGATTAATGAAGGAGCCAAAACTATTGAAGAGAAAGTAATAATTAATCCCCGTTATCTTGATATGGCAATGATTATGGGTGCTGGTTTTCCAGCATTTCGTGGTGGAGTTTTGAAATATGCAGATGATTGGGGTTTAAATAATGTTGTTGAGGCATTGCAAGAATTAAATAAAAGATATCCAAAAAGATATCAAATATCGCCTTTACTAATTAAAATGGCTGAAAATAATCAAAAATTTATAATCTAATTGCTTGATTTAAGAGATAATATTAATAATTTAAAAATATAAAAATGCTTACTAATCAAATAAGAGCAAGTTTTCTTGATTATTTTGCTAAAAATGATCATAAGATTATAGATTCAAGCTCTTTAGTACCTTATAATGATCCAACTATTATGTTTACTAATGCGGGAATGAATCAATTTAAAAGTTATTTTACTGGAATTGAAGTTTCAGAATTTAAAAGAGTTGCTACTGCTCAAAAATGTGTTAGGGCAGGTGGTAAGCACAATGATCTTGATAATGTTGGTTTTACGGCTAGGCACCATACTTTCTTTGAAATGTTGGGAAATTTCTCTTTTGGTGATTATTTTAAAGAAGAGGCAATTTTTTATGCTTGGAATTTTCTTCATAAAGAGCTTGGTATCAATAAAGACAGGCTTTTAATTACTGTTTATCATCAAGATGAAGATGCTAGAAAATTATGGAAAAAAATCGCAATGCTTGACGAAAGCAAGATAATCAATATTGCAAGTGATGATAATTTTTGGTCAATGGGCGATGTGGGGCCATGCGGACCCTGTTCAGAAATATTTTATGATCATGGAGATTCAATATTTGGAGGCCCCCCTGGTTCTGATAATCAAGATGGTGATCGTTTTGTTGAAATATGGAATTTAGTATTTATGGAATATGAAAGAACAAAAGAAGGTTTGATAAATCTTCCAAAGCCTTGTATTGATACTGGTATGGGGCTAGAAAGAATTTCTGCGGTAATGCAGGGTGTGGTTGATAATTACCAAACTGATATTTTTCAGAATCTTATTAAATCAATAGAAAAAAAATTAGCCAATGCTTGAATATTTACAATATCGCAATCCTAATGCTAGCAACAAGGCTAGTCACTTGGTAATTATGCTTCATGGTTATGGTGCTAACGGAGCAAACCTAATTAGCCTTGCTCGTGATTTTCATCAATCTTTACCGGATGCTCACTTTATTTCGCCTAATGCAATTGAGCCTTGGGAAGGAGGTTTCCCTGATTGTTATCAATGGTTCTCGCTTTATGATAAAATGGAAAGAAGAAAATTTGAAGATCTAGCATTTGCAATAAAAAAAGCTAATGATATTTTAAAAAATTTTATTGATTTAGAGTTAAAAAAGCTTGAGCTTTCTTATAAAGATCTTTTTTTAATGGGCTTTTCTCAAGGAGCAATGATGGCGATTTATCAAGGTTTGGCGATTGAAGAAAAAATTGCAGGAGTTGTTTCTTTTTCGGGTAAGGTGGTATTGCCTGAAATGATTATGCAAAAAACTAATTCAAAACCAGATATTTGCTTAATTCATGGTCAAGAAGATTCGGTTTTGCCTTTTGAAAATTTTATTGAGGCAAAAAAAATTCTTAGTGAAGTTGAAGTTCCTCATCAAGCCTATGAAATTAAAGGGCTAGACCATGCAATTGATATTCATTGTGTTAGACATGCACAAAATTTTATCAAAAATTTAAATAAAAACTCAAAATAAATAATGCAAGAAAAAAAGCCAATTTTTAATTTACCATATCAAAATATGGTTCATTCTGAACATAGAATTTTATATAAAAATGCTAGAATCATTGACCCTGCGAATAATTATGATAAAGTGGGAAATCTTTTAACGATTGGTGATAAAATTGCTGATTTTGGAGAAAATATTAATCAAGAATCAATAGAAAACCTTGAAGTTATTGATTGTAACGGCTTAATAATTACCCCCGGTTTAATTGATATTCAGGTTCATTTTCGTGACCCTGGTCAAACTAACAAAGAAGATCTTGCTTCTGGAAGTAAATCCGCAGTTGCTGGAGGTATAACTACCGTTGTATGTCAGCCAAATACTGCTCCTACTCTTGATTCTGTTCTTACTTTTGATTATCTAAGGTTGAAAGCCCGTGAAACTGCTTATTGTAATGTTTTTGCTTATGGTTGCATTAAGGTATAGCTTCTCTTGAATTGGCGGTAAGAGGCATTCCTAATATTTCTGAATCTGTAATAGTCGAAAGAGATCTTGCAATTCTTGAGGCAGTTGGGGGGAGATATCATCTTTTACATATTTCAACTAGACAATCTTTAGAGGCAATGAAAAGAGCGAAAGATAAGGGTTTAAAGGCTACGGTTGAAGTTTGTCCTCATCATTTTATGCTTAATGATAGTGAGGTTCTGAGGTCTGGCACCAATGCTAAAATGAATCCGCCATTAAGAAGTGAGGAAGATAGAATCGCTTTAATAGGGGGCTTAAAATCTGGATTAATAGATGTAATTAGTACGGATCATGCTCCTCATCATTTGGCGGTAAAAGAATTACCATTAGAAGAAGCTTCTTTTGGAATAGTTGGAGTTGAAACTATGTTGCCATTGAGTTTAAGTTTGTATCATCAAGGGCATTTAAAATTAATTGACTTAATTGCTAAAATGACTTGCAATCCTGCGAAAGTTATTAATTTTGATGGTGGTTTGATAAAAAAGGGCGGTAGGGCAGATTTAACAATAATTGATCTCAATTGCGATTGGCAAATTAAGGTCGATAAATTTTATAGTAAATCCAAGAACTCTCCTTTTGACAATTTTAAAGTTAAGGGTAGAGCAGTTGAAGCTAGAAATGCTGGTATTGAAAAATTTATTTTCGTCACGGGAAGAAATAAAAATGCTATAAATAACCATTTTGATCACTCTTACGAATTAGAATCAAAACTCGACGAAAATAATAAATCGCAAGAATTATCTAAAGTTGTTGGTTGGATGCCTTCTGCTGGGCAAATTGCTTTTGTAAGACAGCAAAAACCTCTTGGTCTTGGTCATGCAATTTGGTGTGCTAGAAATTTTATCGATAGAAATGAGGCTTTTATTGTTATTCTTGCCGATGAAATGATGTTAGAGCTCGATAATCAAGAAGAAAATTTTCTTAAAAAGATGATAAATTTTTATCATCAAAAGTCTATTGAATCAAGTATTGTAGCGGTTGGAGAAGTTAATAAAAATCAAGTTTCTGCTTATGGAATTATTGATATAGACAATTCTCAGAAACAAAATATTGTCAATATGATTGAAAAGCCTGCCATGGAAGATGCTCCTTCAAATCTTGCAATTACTGGTAGATACATTCTTCAGCCAGAAATTTTTGATTATTTGGCAAAGTGCGAAATTGGTAAAGGTGGCGAAATAGAGCTTACAGATGCAATGAATTTAATGCTTAAAGATTATCCATTTTTTTATAAAAAAATTACTTCTCCTCGTTTTGATTGCGGTAATGTTTTGGGTTATCTCGAGGCCAATATTGCATTTGCAATCAATAATAGCAGTATATCGGCTCAAGTAAAAGAAATGATAAAAAAATATCAATAATTAAAAGATAATTTTATA
>JAJTDS010000037.1 GCA_021298605.1 Rickettsiales bacterium | reverse complement strand
TGGAGTATTTATTATTATTTATTATTTATTATTTATTGATTTGGTATTGACTTATTAATTATAAATGATAAAAAGTTTGTAATTACAAATGATAAGAGGTGAATAAAAGTTTTGCATTGCTAACTTATTAACATCGCGCGCGTAAAAAAATAATCTTTAAATTATGCCGAAAACTAAAGAAATAAAACAATATAAAAAACTAAATCGTGAAGCAACTATTGATTTACTAAATAAAAACAAAGATTCTTTATTTAGAGATATTGCAAGCAATAAATCATATAGACAAATCGCAGAATATTATAATATTCATTTGCCACACTTACATTATTATTTGAACCTAGAAGAAAACCAACAAAATAAACAAATTGCTCTGCAAATAGCCTCTTACCATCAAATAGACGAAGCTAAGCAGTATCTTGAGTCAATAGAAGCTGATGACACCAATGCAAGTGTCAGGAAGAAGTCTGAGTTGTCGCAATTTGCAACTTATCTTGCTAAAGTAAAGAATAGAAAAGAATTCGATTTAAATTATAAAGAACAATCAGATAATAACAACCAACAAATTGTTGTAATTCCTGCAAATTTCACTAAACAAATTGAGAAATAAACAAGAAATAATAATCCCCCACAATTACACGCCTCGGCCATATCAAATGGATCTTTGGCAAGCAATGATTGAAAATAAAAAGAAAAGAGCAATATATGTTTGGCATCGAAGAGCTGGTAAAGACTTATTAGCCTTGAATGTTATAATATATCAAGCTTTGTTTGGAGCTGTGGGAACTTATTGGCATATATTCCCATCTTATGCACAGGGAGCAAAATCAATTTGGCAGGAGACTAACAGCGAAGGGAGAAAATACATTGATTACATTCCTAAAGAGTTGATCGCAAAAAAAAATGAGAAAGAACTTAAAATTACTCTCAAAAATGGCTCAATATATCAAATTGTTGGCTCAGATAACCCTGATAGTTTAAGGGGAGCAGGAATTAAGGGGGCCGTATTTTCTGAATATGCAGAGCAAGATCCGAGAGTCTGGGGAACAATTCAACCAATGCTCTTGGAAAATAATGGCTTTGCAATGTTTAATTTTACTCCTAAGGGGCAAAATCACGCTTACGAATTATTTAAAATGGCTCAAAAAATGCCTGATGTTTGGCACTCTGAAATAAAAACAGCTGAAGAGACAGGAGTATTTACTCAAGAGCAATTAGAGCAAGTTAAGAGCGAAATTCTAAGCGAAGGTAAGACACTAGATTTTTTTAATCAGGAATTTCTTTGTAGCTTTAATAATCCAATTGAAGGGGCTTATTACTCTAAGATTATTGATGACTTAGATAAACAGGGAAGAATAGGCAATTATCCTTGGGAGCGACAACTCCCAGTTTATACCTTTTGGGATTTGGGAGTTGGTGATGCTACAACTATTTGGTTCGCTCAATTTATTCGCAATGAGATTAGAATTATTGATTACATCGAAGACAATAACAGGGGCTTAGATTCTTATATTAAAGAGGTAAAAGACAAGGCTTACATTTATGCCGATCATTATGCTCCTCACGATATTGTTGTAAGAGAATTTACCAATGGCAAAAGCAGAATTGAGATAGCTCTTGAACTTGGCTTAAGATTCTTAATAACTCCTAAACTTTCTATTGATGATGGTATTAATGCAGTTAGAGCAATGCTCCCTAAATGTTTCTTTAACGAAGCGACAACAAGAAGAGGCTTATTAGCTCTTAAGAATTACAAAAAAGAATTTGACAATAAGAATAATACTTTTAAATTACAACCAAAGCACGATTGGGCTTCGCACGGTGCGGATGCTTTTAGATATTTAGCGATATCTTACAGCGAAAATATCGGACAGCAACAGCAACAGCAAACACATTATATTTACGAACAAAAATTTTATTAATTATGGGCTTCTGGACAAAAATTAGAAAACCGCTCGCTGGGGGAGTAATCGGAGGAGCATTAGGAGGAACATTTGGGGCATTAACTGGTGCATCTGTTGGCAAGGCAGTATCTATTATGGATGCAGATAAAAAGACAGCAAAACAAAAGCAAGGGCAATTAGAACAGCAAGCACAACAACAGGCACAAATTACACAACTAGCACAAGAAAAAGCAATAGCCAGTGAATCCGTAAGACTGCAAGAGGAAGAGGCTAGAAAAAGAACTTTATTTGCAGGAACGGCCTTAGGTGAAACTTCAGAAAGAAAAAAACTTTTAGGATTGTAATGGAAGAAAAAGTCGCAAAATTAATTAGAAATGCCGAAACATTAGAGGCTAGTAAATCTAATTTTTTAACATTATTTCAAGAAATATCGGAAATATTTAGACCGATTAAAAGCGACATAACTTCTAAAAAAACTGCAGGCGATAAATCGGTATTTGATTATATATTTGATTCTTACCCAATTCTTGCAGTTGAAACATTTGCAAGCATTTTAAGCGGAGTTTTAACTAATAAATCAAGCCGTTGGTTTGAAATTAAAGCCGTAGATGATGAAATAAACGAAAATCAAGAAGTTGGTGAATGGCTAAGCAAAGCAACAGATGTAATGTGGAGTAAAATGTATAACTCTCAATCAAGATTCGAGCAATCAATACTTGAGGCTTTTAAGGATATTGCAAGTTTTGGAACTACTGCAACAACGACAGAAGAGGGAAGGGATTTTGATTTAAATTATATTACTTATCACGTTAAAAACTATTTAATTTCTGAAAATCAAGAAGGCAAAGTTGATTGTGTAGTTATTAAATCTGAATTTACTGCAATGCAAGCAATGCAAAAATGGGGAGATGATAACCACAAAACTATAAAAGAAATTGCTAAAACTAGACCTCACGAAAAATTTCAATTTCAATTACATATTTATCCGAGAGAAAATAGAGATTTAAATAAAATTGATATTGCAAATAAAAAATTTGAAGGTGTTTGGTTGGATGTTGCTAATAAAATGATTGTGCAAGAATTAGGTTGGGATTCTTTTCCCCTTGCTGTAGGTAGATCCGAAAAATCAACCGATGAACTATATGGCACTTCAAGGGCAATGATTGCATTACCTGATGCAAGACAGCTTAATATTATGCAAAGGCAATACAATGAGTCAGTAGAGCAGTCTTTAAGACCTCCAATGATTCAAAATGCTGATTTTGAAGGCAGAATTAATTTATCACCAATGGCTATAAACAAAGCTAAGGGCAATTCTATGGCTTCAGGAAGAACCGCACTTGAACCAATAAGATTAATTGGACAATTAAACTATACTTTAGAATTAATCCAAGAAAAAAAGAAATCTATTCAAGAAATATTCTTTCTTGATAAGCTTAAAATTTTTGACAATCCTAATGCTACTGCTACTCAAGTGCTAGAATTAAGAGCTGAAGGTTTTAGAATTATGTCTTCGGTAGCAACTTCTATTCAAGAATATTTAGATTCTATATTAGACAGAACTTTTGATATTCTTTTTAGAAAATCTTTTGCTGTAAATGATTTAGATGGAGGGAGCTCAAGTTATAATTTATTACCTGGAGCTGTATTTCCTGAATTGCCTGATTTAATGAAGCAAGCACCAGAATTAAAAATAACTTTTATTAATCCGATTAATCAATCTCAACAAATAACTGAACTTAATTCTCTTGATGTTATATTGCAAACTGTTAGCAATATTTCGCAATTAAACCCTAACTCAATGGATGTTGTTAATTTTGATGAAATATTAAGAAAAAAAGCTAATATTTTAACCGTAGACCCTAAAATTATTAATGACGATAAAACAGTTGCGGATATTAGACGACAAAGACAACAAATGCAAGATCAACAAATAGCCATTCAAAACGAACAAAACAAGGCAATAGCGGCAAAAGATTATAAACAAGCGGGGGTTGATATTAATGAATAAAGATTTAGAAAAACATAAATTAATTTATCAATCAATTTTTACTACAGAGAACGGTAAATATATTTTAGAAGACTTAAAATCAACTTTATGTGTCAACTCAGATTTAATCACTGATAACGATTCATATAAAGAAGGCTTAAGGCTTGCGTATAGATATATTGAAAGTCATTTATCAACAACTAATAAATAAAATGGAAAATCAACAAAATATAAGTAATGAAACGGTTAATGTTAATACTGAAATAAACACTTCTGCAAATGAAACTGTTGTTAATTCAAATGAAGCAACCAATGATTTTGATATAAATAAATATTTTAGCGAAGATCTAAAAAAAGATGCTGATTTTGAAAGATTATCTAAAAATATACCTACTAATTTAAATGCACTTGTTAAAGATTTGTATCATAAAACAAAACATTTTGGCAAGGCTAGAGATGTTGCTAAAGCTGAATTAGAAGCTGAAATGAATAAACCAGTTTCTTATGAAGAAAATGATTATCAATATAAAATGCCTGAAAATTACACTATTGAAGATGAATTGCTGGGAAATGCTAAAGCTAAAGCAATAGAATTAGGAATCAAACCAGAGCAATTTAAATCTTTTATGGAGACAATGCTTGAATCTGATGCTAAGATTAAATCTTCTCAAGAACAAGAGTTAAAAAAAGCTGAAGAAGAAGCCGTTCAATCATTAAAAAAAGAATGGGGAAACGATTATGATAAAAAAATTAGTAAAGCTGAAACTATGCTACAATATTTTACCTCTTCTGAAGATGACGAAAAAATACAAAACCTACCTGCCGAAGCAAAAATATTGCTTGCTAAAATGATGGATAAAGTTTCACAAAAAATACAAGAGCCAACTATTGGAAAAATTGGACCTTCTTCTGCAAAAATGAGTGAAAGCGAATTTCATAATAATATATCTGCGATTAAAAACAATAATATGCTAACTGAAAATCAGAAAAATAATAAGATCGCCCAACTTTATGGAGAGTTTTATTCAAAAGAAGATATGAAAAAAGAATTTAATTTTTCTTGATTAATATAATTAAGCTTATATTTTTGTATTAATTGTCCTTAATTTGAAGGTAGCTTTTTATAGTCTTTAATAATTAAAGGGGAGCGATTGCTTGCGATAAGTCGCAAAAATAACTTTTTCTATTAATTTTTAAATATTTTTAAAATGGCCGATACTCAAAATCAAATGCATATTAAGCAATTCAAGGACAACATTATCCTTGCAGTGCAACAAGAAAACTCTCTACTAGATTATACAGTTAGAAGAGAAAACTTAAATTCTGAAGCTTTTTTCTTTAATAAATTAGGAGCTATAACTCTTGAAGAAAAAACCTCAAGATTCTCGCCAACTCCTTTTGCAGATCCTAAACACAGCAGAAGAAAATTAAGTCCTTATACTTTTCACAAATCATTATTTATTGATTCTTATGATGTGGAAAGGTCTAATATAGTCGGGCTTCAATCTGATTATATGAAAAGCTTAATTATGGCCGCTAGAGTTAAAAAAGATCAATTAATTATTTCCGCCGCTACTGGTAATGCTTTTGAAGGTAAAGATGGTGAAACTCCTGTGGCTTTTACAAATGCTCAAACAGTATTCCAAGACGGAACTTTTGGAACCAATGGCGGTGGCACTGCTGTTGGACTTACTTCTGATAAAATTCTTACTGCTGCTAAAATTTTAAAGAAAAATAAAGTTTCTACAATGGAAAAAATGTATTGCATTATTTCTGCACAGCAAGAAGAAGAATTAATGAAAGATGCTAAATTTATCAATAGAGATTTTACCGCTGGTCAAATTCTAGATAAAGGTGTTATCGGTGCTTGGAATGGCATAAATTTCATTCGTTCTGAAGAGTTAACAGGATCAACCACTCAAGTAAGAGATGTATTGCTTTATACTGAAACAGCTTTAGGGCTTGGTATTAATACTGAACTAACTACTGAAATCGCGAAAGATCCAGCTCACTCATTTGCTACAGTTTTATATGTGTCTATGACTATGGGTGCTACTCGTATTGAAGACGAAAAAATCGTCAGAATACAATGTAAAGATACTTCTTTTACTATATAATTAACTTTTAACATTTATAAAAATATGCCTATTATTAACGGAAACGAATCACTAAACCAAACTGGTTTAGCTTTAACTCCTCCAACTTTATCAAGCATTAAAACCAACGGTGCCGCTTTGCAAGTTATAGATTTTGTTGTGGATATTACCGCGACTGATTCTGCAACTTCAAAATGGAGATTAGCATCACTTCCTTCAAATGTAGTAATTCAAGAAATTAAAATTGCTAATACTGCTATTACTGGCTTTACTAGTGGCGATATTGGTATTTATAATCATGGAAATTCTACCTTAGGAGCTGTTATTTTTGGAGCTGCTTTTTCTTCAGCCGCATCTTATGCTACTTCTACAAGTAATGCTTATAGCACAAACGGAGCTTCAGCAATTACACCAGCTAATAACGGCAAAGAACTTTGGCAAATAGCTGGTTTATCTAATGATCCTACTAAATTATTAGACATTGGATTACTTGCTAACACTATAGGAACAACCGCAGGAACTGTTGCTGGTAAAATCTATTACTCTTTAGCTTCATAATAATGACCTCAAAAACTGACATCTGCAATAGAGCATTAATAAAACTAGGTAAAGCTACTATAAGGGATATCGACACTGACGAAAGCCCTCAAGGCACTTTATGCAAAGCTGTTTATGTTTCAATGTTAGACGAAGTTTTGAGATTAGCAGAATGGAATTTTGCAGTTAATAGACAAGCTCTTAATAAAGATGCTTCAGGTTCACCATTGTATGAGTGGGCATATAGATTTATATTGCCCACCATACCGCCTGTAATTAAAATTATTTCTACTGAGAATAATATACCTTTTAAAATAGAAGGTAATTATTTGGTTAGTAATTCCGATAATATTAAATTAAAATATATAGGCAGAATTACTGATCCTAATTTATATGATTCACTTTTTGTTAAAGTTTTAGTTTTAAGATTAGCTTACGAAATATCGTTTAGTTTAACCTCTCAAACTAGTTTAGGTGACAATATATATAAACAATATTTACTTGCTTTAGAAGAAGCTAGAAACCAAAACAGTCAAGATGATAACGAATTACCAATACAAGATTCAACTTGGACTACTTCAAGATTAATGGCGATATCACCTTTTTACAATAATAATGCCTAGAACTTCACAGCTTCAGACAAATTTTAATGCTGGTGAATTATCGCCTACTTTAATTGGCAGAACTGATTTTGGACCTTATAGCAATGGTTCTTTAACATTAGAAAATTTCAATCCTCACCCTCAAGGCTGGATGTATCGCAGAAAAGGCACTAGATTTGTTGCAGAAGTTAAAGATAGCACAAAAAAAACAAGATTAATTCCATTTTCTTTTAATATATCTCAAAATCTTATTATTGAACTAGGGGCAGGCTATTTTAGATTTTTTTTAAATCAATCTGCTGTAGTAAGCAACGGCTCTCCTTACGAAATAGCCAATTCATTTGATGAAAACGATTTATTGGATATTAGATTCGTACAAAAAGATGATGTTGTTTATTTAACTCACCCACTAAAAGGAGTTTTTAAGTTAATTAGATTAGGGAATAGTAGTTGGACTTTTAACCCTGTTAATTTCATACAAGGTCCGTTTGTTAATGAAAATATAGTAAGCACAAACACGGTTTCTATCAATCACCACGGAGCTATTGGAACAACTGGAACAATAACCGCAAGTGGTTTTGCTCCTTTTACCGCAAATCATGTAGGCAGTTTATGGCTTGTTAGAGATGGAACAGACTATGCTTATTTAAAAATAACCGCCTATATTTCTTCAACTTCTGTAAGTTATATTTCTCAAAGTGTAATTGCAAGCCATATGGTAAATAAAAATTTATTTACTTGGAGCGAAGGAGAATTTGGTTTGCATCGTAGCTTTCCTAGAGCAATAACATTTCATGAACAAAGATTAGTTCTTGGTGGCACTTTAAATGCAACTCAAAAAATATGGTTTAGTGTTTCATCAGATTTTGAAAATTTTAAAACTGGAACTGTTGCGAGCGATTCTTTTAACAGAACTATTGCTGCGGTTTCCAATGATTCTATTTTATGGTTGTTATCCGATGAAAGTTTATTTATTGGAACGGCTGAATCGATATGGAGAGCAAAACCCTCTTCAAATAGTGCTGGTTTGTCAAATTTAGATTTTGGTGTAAAAAGACAAATTGCTTTTGGTAGTGCAGATTTGCCACCAATTTATGCCGATGATTCTGCTTTTTATTTACAAAGAGGAAATCAAAAAGTAAGGGCTTTATCATATAGTGCTTCTAAAGATAAATTAATTGCTGAAGATGTGTCAATTAAAAGCAATCATATTACTGGTAATGGCTTAATTCAATTTGCCTATCAAATGAATCCAGTATCAACAATATTTGCGATTAGAGAGGATGGAGTTTGTGTAAATTTTGTTTATGAATCCGCTCAAGAAGTATTGGCTTGGAATAGAATGGCAACTGATGGAAAGTATGAATCGATTACAGCTATCCCCTCCGCTTCAACTTATGATGAAGTTTATTTTATTGTAAATAGAACTATTAGCGGAGTTTTAAAAAGATATATTGAAGTTTTAGAGCCTACTTTTGATTATAGTAATTTAGGTTGTTTTTTTGTTGATTGTGGCCTAACTTACAACGGTACACAGCAAACAACCTTGACAATTTCTAATAATATCGCTACAGCTGGAAGTGCTGTTTTTTCTGCTAATGATGTTAATAAAGAAATACACCAATTAAATATTGGAGTTGGTAGGGCTAAAATTACAGGCTATATTAATAGCACTTCTGTTAATATAAGTGTTATTAGAGATTTTTCTAGCAATTCTTTACTTGCCAATAATTGGTCTATTGCCATTAAAACCGTTGGCGGTTTAACTCATCTAAACGGTAAAACTGTTAGTATTTTAGGAGATGGAGCGACTAACCCTGAAGTCGTTGTTAATAATGGTGTAGTTAGTTGCAATTCCTATAATTCTATTATACACATTGGCTTAAAATATATTTCAACAAGAAAATCAATGCCACTGGAAGCTAATAGATTAGAAGGTTTATTAGGTTCCTCACAAGGCAAAATAAAAAAATTTGACACTGTTTTAATTGATTTTTACAATTCAAGAGGCGGTAAATTGCTCGATTCAAAAGGAAAAGAATTAACTATTAATGCAAGAAGTCTTGTTGACAATATGAATCAAGTGCCTAACCTAGTTAATGAAAATGTAAAAATTGATTTTACTTCAGATTGGGACACCGCTTGCACTATTACAATTAGTCAAGAAGAACCACAGCCTTTGAATGTTAGAAGTATGACATATTATTTAAGTATTAACGATTATTAATGTATTATGGTAGCACCTTTAGTAATTGCTGGTATTGTCGGAGCTGGTTTAAAAATTGGCGGAAATATTTGGGGTGGTGTTAATGCAAGAAATGATGCTCGAAGACAAGCAACAATGCTTAATAATCAAGCTATTCTTGAAGAGCAAGCATCTGCTTTTGATGCTTTACAAGCAGAAAAACAATTTGAGTCATTACTTGGAGAACAGAAATTATCTATTGCTGTAAGTGGATCGGAAATTGAGGGTTCTGTTTTAGATATTTTTAACAAAACAACTAGCGATAAACAGCAGACAATGCAAAATATAATTGGCGAAGGCAAAGCAAGGGCTAATTTATTAAGAAATCAAGCTAGACAAGTTAAAAAAGCAGGAAAAAGAGCTTTATTAGGTGGTTTAATAGGAGGCGGTGGCTCTGCCATACAATCTTATGCACAAATGAAAGGGGGAAATAGTGGTTTCAATACCTAAAAGTTTCGGAGTTATTCAAAGGCCAACTACACAAACTGGACAAGCAGAAGTTAATTCAAATTATAATCAAATATTGCCTAATGCAATATCTAATTTAGGCACACAAATTGAAAATTCATCTTTACAATTAAGGCAACAACAAGCACAAGAAGAATTTTTATTACAAAAACAACGACAAAAAGAACAAGAAGCTTTTAATGCCGCACAACTTTTAGATTTTAAAACAAGATTATCAAAAATTGATAATGAAGCTGAATTAAATTATAAAAATTTACCTAGTAGCAATATAAATGAAGTTGATAAAATAAAAAATACTCTTTTAGAAAATAGAAAAAACTTTGTAAATCAAGAAAAAGAAAAATTTAAAAATAATCCTATTCTTTTAAATTTAATGCAACAGCAAGCAGATACTAGCTCCGTTGATATAGAAAATAATTTATCAACAGAATATTCAAGAAAGCAAAAAGATTTTGGTGTAAATAAAATTTACGAATCAATTTTCAATGTTAACACTCAAATTGCATCTGGTAGAAATATAACTAATGCAAAAAAAACTTTAGATGAAACTTTACAATTTGGCTTAAAAAGTGGCTTAATTGATATGAAAGATGTTATAAGGGAAAAAGAAAAGCAACAGCAATTAGTAAAACAAAGACAAAAAGAATTAGAAGAGAAAATAGCTTTCAATACTGTAATTAACGGACAAACTTATTTAGATCCTAACAATGCAAGAAATCAAAAAATAATTGATACTAATTTTGCAAA
>JAJTDS010000073.1 GCA_021298605.1 Rickettsiales bacterium | reverse complement strand
TGTTAGCATACCAAGCGGTCCAAGTGATAGTTGTTAAAAGTGAATTTGCTAAATCAACGCTTAAAGTTGCAGTTTTACCTGCTAAATGTTGCGAGTTGCTTGCCTCAATTCTTTGTGCAAACCCAATTTTGGAAACACTAGAAGCTCCAGTAAACCTATAATTAAATTGATTTGGTGCAGTACCCACTACTCTTTGCCCAATTACATTCGGACCAGTGCAATAAGCGTACCACCTATCAACTGTGTAAGCTAAAACAGAGCCAGCTGTAATTGTTTGACTTGCCCCAGCATTTCTTTGGTCTATTGCCATCGCACCATTAATTATAATATTGCGATTTGGCAACAAATAAGTGACCCCCTGTGTAGTCGCAGAAGCTGAAACAACACTATTTAAAAGAAAATTAGTTCCATCGTATCTAAACTCAATATCGGCCCCACTAGGAATATCGCCAGCAACCAAATCAGTAATTCCATCAGCTTTTTTAATATTTTTAACTCCAAGAGATGCAACATTAACAGTAGAGGCTCCAGTATTTGGATTTGCAGTTCTAAACCTAACCAACATTCCAGTTATATATTGGGTAGGAGATTTGAAGTTATTGATAGGAGTTAAATTATAAGCATTAGCAATTCCGTTATCAGTGTAAAAACTAGCAATTGCAACATAATTTGAAACAGCTTGTGGTATTTGATTTAAAAGAGATGTATCAGGATTAATTCCAGAAGTTGAGACTAAATTTTTTAAATCTTGCAACAGATTCCACTCGTGAGCCTCAAGAGTGCTACCATTAATTTTATTAGTGTTAAAATTAGACATATCTATAAATTATTTTAGTTTGTGCTGGTTTAAGTCTTTCAAAAAAGCAAGCCAAAACATCGCTTATACTAGCTCCAAAAGTAATTGGAAATGTATAAGGGAAGCCTTGATTATTAATAAAGTTGTGTTATTTAAATTGTAATCTTTTTTATAATCTTGCAAATTTTTATCAAAAATTATAAATTCAGCTGATAAACCTTCAAGCAATTTGTACCAATTACTTTGTGGATTATTTTTATTAATATGCAATCTATCATTTCTTAAATATTTATTTACATATAAATCAATCATATGTTAATATTCCCTAAAATTGGCAATTCATTATCAGCAACATTAATATCACCGCTAGGGCTAGATAAAGCAAATTGTGGTCTATTGCCACTATTATCCAGTGTTGAGTAAATTAAACTAATATATTCATTTGCAAGAATATCTTTGCCTAAATCGACAGCTTTGCTTTTAAAATAATCAGTTATGTTATCTTTTATAAGTTGCTTCATTTCTGATGTATTTGGAGAAATTGAAGTAAAAGTAAAGTTAATTATTTTAGGCGTTGGTGCAGACACAACAACCATATTATCAGTCATATTTGCAGGTTTAATTCCAGTTTGAGAATTAATAATTGAATTCTTAACTTCAAGTAGCTCTTGACCGCTAGGGATTATATTTGCCTGCTTATCTTTTACAAAATAGATGGTTGTGTAGCCGGGAGTCGGTGTTGCAGTTTTTACCCAAATTCTAGTAATATCATTGACCTTCTCTTTAATAAAGGTAGGCAAACCGGCTTCAGTAAAAGGAGCGGTAAAATTACTCGTTCTTTCAATTATTCTAGCTCTTAAAGTCTCGTCATCTTCTGTATCGTTGCCATAGATAATAGTTTGAATAAAACACTCATCGTCAATATTTTCAATAGGACTAACTAATTCAAGATTAGTTCCAGAAAGAGCATTATAACCTTGTGAAGTTGCAATAATGCTAGCAATACCAAAATTTGCGGTTGCAGTTATGCTACCAGTCGCAGGACTAATTGGTGAATTGTCTACCTGATAAGTAAATTGAAAATCATTTATTACAGTTATTATGGCAGTTTTATTATAATCTGTTTGATTAGCACCAGCAATGACAATACTCATTCCAGTGGCAAAATTATGTTCGCTTAATGTAGTGGCGGTGGCAATATTATTATTTCTTGTTATTGTAATTGCAATTGAATTTGTTGCAATAGTTGTCTGCGATGTAGTTAAGAATTCAACGCCATTTGAATCTTGTATTGAAGTGTCAGTATCAACAATAGAACCAGCATTTCCAGTAAAAATAATAAAACCAGTTGCCTTAGTTGATGATTTTCTATTTATGCCGAACATTTGTCCCCAAAATTGCAAGTATTCGCCAGTTGCAGTTTGTGGAAATAATTGCTTAAATGTTTCTTTTATAATATCTTGCAATTCATCAAACCCGGCTGCCGTAGAGTCAACAAGTCCTTTAATTAAACTATTTGGTAGATTTGGATCTATTTGTTTTTCGAAAGGTGCATTCTTATTAATACTTAATATAAAAGCACTAGCTATCGATTGCTGCAATTCTTGAATTGTTTTATAATTAATTGGCATTTACAACAAAGTTATAAGAGTTTTTTGTAGTTGAGTCAAAATATTTGGTAAGAATAATTTCAATATTATATTGATTTGATTTATTGTTGTCAATTAAAACACTAACTTCAACATCATTTGCATAATTATTGTCTATTAACCAATTTAAACCTTCTTTTATGCTCTCTTGTAGTTCAGCAGCATTTTCTTCTATTACTTTTGCTTGTTCTGTGTAGTACCAGAAAAGAGAACCAATTTCCACTGAATAAAAATCATTCGTAAAATGTCCTCTTCTTAAATCAGCTCTTGCAATTAATGATTCATCAGCTCTTTTTTCGCAAAATATAGACATATAAATAGCCGTAGTTAAATCTTGACAAATAGCTAAATCGCCATTTTCAAAATCTATATCATAGCCATAATTAAATTGTTTTATTGAAACATCAATCATAATAGTTGATTTTTTACTTTAAGAAAATTAATTTTTTAATTAATTGTCAATAATTTTTTTTTTAAAATGATAGAAATCGCAACAATAATATCAATAAGCCCAAAAAACTTAGTTAAGTTCAAAAAAAGTGATGGCAGAATACAACAAGGACAGATATTTTTTCCATATGGTTTTTTTGGAAGTATAAAAATAAATAAAAATTCTCTTGCAATGGTTTTTTATGATGGTGGCAGAGATTATCCTTTAATATGCCCTATTAATATAATAAGTCAACCAAACTTTAATCAGGGGGAAATTCAAGTTGGAGGCTTTGATAATCAAACAAAAATTGTTGTAAAAGAGAACGAAATAATAATAACAGCACCAAATAATAAAATAGAAGGCAATTTAAAAGTAAGTGGCAATATTGAAGTTGAAGGTAATGTAAAAATAAATAGCAATGTTGAAGTTCAAGGTACTAGCAATTTACAAGGGCAAACAACAATTCAAGGCAAACAATTCTTAATACATACACATTCAGGAGTACAATCAGGTCTTTCAAATACAGGGTCCGTCACTTAAATCTTGTAGCCAAATCTTTTCCAGAAGCAATTAATTTGCTTAATAAAGGGTTAATTGGTGGAAGTCCAAAACTACCAAGATTCACAATAGATAAATCAGTAATATCACCATCAGCACCACTTCTATATTTTACCCCTTGTATTAAAAAAGTTCCATTTATTGATTTTCTTTTATCAATTAAATTTACAATAGAGTTAGGTTTCCATAATAAACCATTTTGTGAATGCCCCTTAACAGAACACTCATATTTAGAACCCTTTGCTTGCTTAACATTTTTATACCAATTTGCAGTTAGATTTAATGTTTTATAACTAGAATTATTCTCAACTTTAACAATAAGTCTTTTATTTGTATTAGATAAATTATTAATAATTGAAGCTTTTTGTTCCGCTCTTTTGCTTGTAAAGTTATTTTTTACAGAACCATAAACATCTATAAAACGGTAGTTTTCAGATGAGTTTGATTGAAGTGTTGAGTTTATAATATTATCAGATGTAAGTTTATTTACAGCCAAATCAGACCCTTCTCTTGTTATAACTAAATCCCCATCCTCATCGGTAAATAGTAAAACTTGAGCTTTTTTTGCATATGTATCAAGAAAATCAAATATTTTATCTTGCCCTCCATCGTCTATTTTATCAATCAATTTTAATAATGGTACATCTTGAATTATTTTAAAATTAAAACCATTATCTTTTAAAACGGCTTCAATTAAATTTTTAAAATTTCTGTGTTTATATTGTTTAGGTTTTATATAACTATCAATTAACTCACCAGTTTTATCCCTGCCAGTAATTGATAAAGAATAAGTTCCTTTGTCTACTTTATCATTTATATTTTCAATCTTGCCAGTTATAATTTTATCATTT
>JAJTDS010000072.1:6946-10315 GCA_021298605.1 Rickettsiales bacterium | reverse complement strand
AATTAATATTATTTTGAACTATTCAAAAATACAAACTAAATATGTTTAAAATCATAAAAAATTTTTTACCAGTTTTTTTAATGAACAACAAAACAATAATAACAGAAAAAATCAATCAAATTCAGATTATTCTAAAAATATAAATAATCATCGCAGAAATAATGGTAAATCTTCTATTTTTTCAACCACAGAACCACAAGAAGAAAGTTTAAACCTAGAAAAGGAAAACGAAAAAATTGAATTTATAATTGAATTGAAACAATTAGATTAAGAAAAATCAAAATTCAAGCAAGAATTATTGCGAATCTGAATTCTTTAAAAGATTATTAAAAAATCAAAAAAACAATATCAATATTCGCCCTAATTAGCAACAGGAAGATTATTAATAAAACTGACTAGAAAGCAGGGATTAACTAAATTATTGGCATCATATTCGATTGAAAATTGATTCATTTTATAAGATGATTTTTCTTGATTTGACTCTAGAGAAAACATCCTCCCACTCATTGCTTCAATTATTGCCTGACCAGAAGCGGTATCCCATGCCATTGATTTTCTTAAATGCAAATAAATATCAGCATTATTTTCTGCCAAATAAATAAATTTTACTGCTGATGAAAGCCTTATAATTGATATCTTATTGATATATTTAGAGAAAAATTTAGTAATAAAATCTTCTATTTGTTGATCTTTAGTTTTTGTACTAACCAATATTCTTAATTCATTTAATTGATTATAGTTATTGCTTAATGTTGGCAAGATATTGCAAATATTGTTTTTATCTTTATTGACAACCAAACCCAAATGATTAGTAAAAAGCATTTTTCCACCCATAAATAAAGGGGCATAAATTATACCAAATATCGCTTTGCCATTTTTAACTAAAGCAAGATTAATCGCGAATTCATCACTATTTCCAACAAAAGAAGAGGTTCCATCAATTGGATCTAACAACCAGAACAACTCATTATCTTGACCTAGTTGACTATTTATTTCACTATCTTCTTCACAAATAACTTTTATTTGAGGAAAATTTTCTTTTAGTGCATTAGTAATAAAAACACCAAGCTCTATATCAACATTAGAAACAGGAGATTTATCTTCTTTATAATTGACTATAAAATTTTTATTTAAAAAAGCTTTTTTAGCCACCTCACCAGATTCTTCAATTATTTCTATAATTTTTAATATTTGTTTTTCACTAAGTTTCATTTTTTATAAATTTAATAATATTTTTTAATAATATGTTATTTGAGGTAGCAATAATATCAATTGGAGCACCGTTAATTAAAGATTTATTTAACATTAATTCTTCACCATTCCAGTTGCAAATTGCACCACCAGCCATTTTAACAATTGGAATTAAACTTGCATAATCATATATTTTCATTTGCGGATCAATTACCACATCAACAAAACCAGAGGCAAGAGAGACATAGGAATAACAATCACCGCCATAAATAACCCCACCTATTTTTTGATATTTTGCAACTTTACTAATTTTTTCTAGAATTAATTTATTTTCACCTTTGAAATAATTCGGAGAAGATGAGCATATTACTGCATTATTAATTTCAGTACAACTTCTTGTTTTTATAATTTTATTATTTAACCATGCACCATACTGCAAAAAGCCTTCTTTAATTCCAATTGCTTTTTGCCAATCATTATTATATTGAGAAGGAGCTAAACCAAGCCAATATTCTTGATTAATTGGCTGATTCATAAAACCTAATATAACTTCATTTTTATAACTTAATGCCAATAAATTTCCAAATATTGGTCTACCAATAATAAAGGAGGATGTTCCATCAATTGGATCCATAATCCATTTGAAATCGGAATTTATATTTTCATTACCATATTCTTCACCAATAATTCCATGCTCTGGAAACTCTTTTTTTATTGCCTCCCGCCACAATTCTTCTATTCTACAATCTGCAATCGTAACTGGAGATTGATCTATTTTTATTTGCTCATTATTATTGCCACGAAAAAATTCTAATGACACTCTGTTTGCAATAGCTATTAGCTTATTAATAAATATAATTAAATCTTCACCCTTCATTATTGATGTTTAATTAATTTTATCGTAATTTGATTTTGCCATTAAATATTTATAGACAATTAAGTTTTCCATAATTCTTTGGACATAATTTCTAGTTTCAGAATAAGTGATTAATTCTATCCAATCAACAACTTTATCAATATCATTTTGACTACGAGGATCATAAAATTCATTAATCCATCTCTGAGTAGCATTGGGACCAGCATTATAAGATGCAATAGCCAATATTTCTGACCCTTCAAATCTATCAATTAATTTTTTTATGTAGAATGATCCAAGCTTAATATTATAAGAAATATCGGTTGCAAGCTTCTTTTTGTCAAAAGGAATATTCATTTCTTTGGAAACTAGCCTAGCAGTTTCAGGCATTAATTGCATAAAGCCAATCGCCCCAACCTGACTAACTGCAGAAGGCAAGAATGCACTCTCTTGTTTTATAATAGCATGAACTAAAGGAGCATTATCATCTTTTAAAACTTCTTGCACTATTTGAAATTTATCTTTGATAAAAAATACATTCTTTTTTGCTGCAACTCTAGCAATTTTAGCATCTAACGGCCTATCACCAAGCTCATTGATAATTTTAATAATTACCGCAACTTGACCATCTGTTTTTGAATTATTAACCACCCATTCGAAAATTTTAGCAGAATTGGTTTTATCTCCCATTAATGCCAATAAATATGCAATTTGAGTAGCTTTAGATTGAGAGATGTTTTTCATATCACTCAAATAAATTTGAGGATCTTCTGGTAAAATTATATCATTTTTAGCACCTTCTTTATCTATAGTTCTATGTTTATGAATAGCCAATTGACCGTAGAAAAATATAGGATATTTGGCAGCGATTTTATACCATTCAATAGCGGTTTTATTATCTCCTTTTGCTTGTGCCGACATACCAAGCCAATAGGAAGCCCTTGCCAATGTAACAGGCTGACTAACATTTTTATATAAATTGTCAAAATGTTGATAAGCTTTACTAGGGCTATTAAGAAATCTTAAAGCTATCCAACCCGCAGACCACTCTGCTTCCCAAAAATCAGAAGAACTGTAAGCAAGAGAATGTCTTGTCATTAACGAATAAGCTAGTTTATAATTTTTCTTTTTTAACATCTCTCTAGAATAAAACTTTCTTATGCTCCACCATTTATCAGGAAATTGTAATTTATCTTTTAAATCAACAATAATTTCAATTGCTTTTTCTGGGTTATCATTTGCCTTATGCCACAAAGCTTGGCGATATAATAAACCTTCATTAGACCTTAATTTTCTAGGAACAGATGCAATTATATTATCAA
>JAJTDS010000072.1:0-6859 GCA_021298605.1 Rickettsiales bacterium | reverse complement strand
GTTCCTGCTGGGTTTAATTTAAAATATTTTTCAGATTTTTTATAAGAAATATCATTAACTAAAGCAACTTTCTCAACATTTCTTTTTACTTCTTCAATATTAGGATAAAATTCTGATTGACCAACAAACCTTGAAATATCATTAAAGTTAATATTGTTTATTTGAGATTTATCGCTATATTTTTTCCACAACACTATTTCCTTCATAGATTCTTTAAGGCTTGGACGGTTTTTCACTGGATAAGAATCGGAACCTTCAAGATTATTAGCAACAGAGCCTTGTTGAGACTTTTCATTTTGTTCATCTTGTTTTATTGTATCTAGTGCTTCTTGATATTTTTTATTATTTAAATAATTTATAACTTTTTTAAATAAATCAATGTCACTAGATGTAAAGCCTTGCCAAATTTTTTGACTAACTGGAACATTGTTTTTAGCCATTACAACATTGCTAAATATTGAAATTATAAGCAATAGCAAAATTTGAATAACAAAAAATTTAGTGAATATTTGCTTATTTTTTAGCATTTTAAAAATTTCTGGTAATTTTAATTGAAAATACTTGACTTTTAGAAATTAGAGATTTTATCTATTTTTTAAGTTTTTCTAAAATATTTTGTCAAAATTAAAGCGAAATTCTTAATAAATTTTTTAATTATTCAACATAATATTTGCAAATATTATAAAATATTTAAACTCAAAACATTGCAAACCATTTTATTGGTAAGGCCATATAAAAATAACAACTATGGAAAATAATATATCTTTTCAAAATCAATTAGAAAAATCATCTAATTTAAACCAACAACAACAAATTGCGGTTGAAACAACTGAAGGGCCTTTATTGATATTAGCAGGAGCAGGAACTGGCAAAACAAAGGTTTTAACAACTAGAATAGCCCATATTATTAACTCTGGCAAAGCCTCGCCTTTAGAAATTTTATCAGTTACCTTTACTAATAAAGCTGCGATGGAAATGAAAAACCGAATTAAATCAATAATTGGCGATATTGCCAACAATATTTGGATTGGCACATTTCACTCAATTGCTTCAAAAATAATAAGAAGACACCCCGAAATAGTAGGATTAACCTCAGATTTTACAATTATTGATGATGATGACCAAAATCGCCTAATAAAACAAATATTATCTGATCTAAATATTGATATTAAGCAATTTCCAGCAAAAAATTACTTGAATAAAATTTCTCGCCTCAAAGATAAAATGATATCTGCAAATAATATAGCTGATACAGAAATTGATTATAATTTACCAGAATTTACAACTATTTATAAAAATTATCAATCCCGCTTGAAATCAATGAATTCAGTGGATTTTGGCGATCTTCTACTTTATAACATTGAAATTTTTCATCAAGCTCCAGAAGTTTTGACTTATTATCAAAATAAATTTCGTTACATATTAGTTGATGAATATCAAGATACTAATGCCGTTCAATATAAGTGGCTATTAAAAATTAGCGAAATTCATAAAAATATTTGTTGTGTTGGCGATGACGATCAATCAATTTATAGTTGGCGAGGTGCAGATATTGCAAACATACTAAGATTCGAAGATGATTTCAATAATGCTAAAATAATTTTTTTAGAACAAAATTATCGCTCAACATCAAGAATTTTAAAAGTTGCTGATTCGGTAATTTCTAACAACAAAAAGAGGCACCAAAAAACACTATGGACAGAACTTGGAGTTGGAGAAAAGGTAAATCTTCATTCTTTTAGCGACGACCGATTTGAAGCATCAAAAATTGCTAGCTATATTAGAAATTTTATCTTTGAAAAAAAATATAATTTTTCACAAATTGCCATTTTAGTAAGAGCTGGATATCAAACTAGAAGATTTGAAGAAGCCTTTATTCAAGGCACTTTACCTTATCGAATTGTTGGCGGACTAAAATTCTACGAAAGACTTGAAATAAAAGACTCAATCGCATATTTGCGAATAGCATTCAATACCAATGATGATCTAGCCTTCAATCGCATTATTAATGTACCAAAAAGAGGGGTTGGCGAATCAACAATCGCTAATCTTTATGAAGAAGCAAAAAATCAAGGCATATCCTTATTTAAAGCAGTTAAAAATTCTAATAATCTAAGAGGAAAGGCAAAGGATTCTTTAAAAAAATTAGTAGAAAATATAGAAAATTGGCAAAATTTATCTAATCAATTAAAATTAACCGATCTTGCTGAAATAATCTTGAGAGATTCTGGATATCTAGCAATGTGGAGAGTTGAAAACTCACCAGAGGCAAAGGCAAGAATTGAAAATATTGAAGAATTTATTAATAGTCTTAGTGAATTTAATAATATTAGCGAATTTTTAGAACATATAACATTAGTTGAAAACCAACAAGAAGGGGCAAATAATCAGGCAATCAGCATTATGACTATTCACGGGGCAAAAGGTCTGGAATTTGATTTAGTGTTTGTTCCTGGATTAGAAGAAGGGATATTTCCTAGTGCAAGAGCAATTGACGAACAAAATAACCCGCAAAGAGAAGGCTTAGAAGAAGAAAGAAGATTAATGTATGTTGCAATAACAAGAGCTAAAAAACAATTATTTTTATCTTTCTCACAAAATAGATTTCTTTTTGGTGAAGTTCAAAATACTACCCCTTCTCGCTTTCTAAAAGAATTACCAGAATCAGAAATAAATTTCTATCAATCAAATAGCAATATCGAGTCTTTTCAAACCTTTAGAAATCACGGAGAGGGCAATGAAAAGCATAATCATCAACAACAAAGAACAAAATATCATTATCTTGCCACCAACAACAATAACCAATATCAGAAAAATCAAAATACAGAAAATAAAATCACCGAAAATAATGATTATAATAGCCAAAATGGCAATGATGCTTTTTATTTAAAACAAAAAGTTGTACATTCAAAATTTGGTAGTGGCTTCATTACCAGTATTGACAACAACCGCCTTTTAATTTATTGCCAACTATATACTTAAAGATAATCCCGAATTTAAAGAAAATAATAATTTTGAAAAAATTTTAAGTAAATTAATTAAAGTTAAACCAATAGATAAAAGTTAGTAAATGATATGACAAAACGATTAAATAACAATTTAAAAAAAGCAAAATCAAATAAAAAAGATGAGTTTTACACTCAACTTGTGGACATTGAAAATGAACTAAAACACTATAAAGATCATTTTAAAGACAAGGTGGTTTTGTGTAACTGTGACGACCCGCGGGTTAGCAACTTTTTTAACTACTTCTCCTATAATTTTGAACATCTAGGTCTTAAAAAATTAATTTCCACTTGCTATAAAAATCAAGATATGAATTTATTTAGTGAAAATAAAAATGAGAAAGCAATTTATCTGGAATATACTGGCAATATAGAAAAAAGAAGCACGAATGTTCCGCTAATTGATGATATTGGTGTTAAACATTTAAAAGGCGATGGCGATTTTAGAAACCAAGAATGTATCGAGCTTTTAAAGCAAGCTGATATTGTGGTGACAAACCCGCCATTTTCGCTGTTTCGCGAATATGTTTCGCAGTTGGTTGAATATGATAAAAAATTTTTGATTGTTGGGCACCAAAATGCCATAACCTATAAAGAGGTTTTTAAGTTGATAATAACATTTTTAGATAAGCACAACCCTGAGCAATTTGATATTTTAGGGCTTGGTATAGTTGGTTCTATTGATTTTGCTTGTAATAAAAAAATGGAAATTCTAGATAAAAACGGTAAAGAAACTGGCAAATTTACAATAAATGCAAAAGGAACTTTGTATAAAGTATTTAATCCAAAAATAGATGGAGTACCAGCTTTTAAAGATTGTGAAACTGGTCAACTTTATTCCAGTATTTATGCAAGAATAATAATCAAACATAAAAAACCAATTAAATGATTTATATATGATAATAAAATTAAAAGAAATAACAATCAGAGATGTTGTAAAAGGTTATATCAATAACGACGAAAGCGGCTGTGTTGCATATGATGGAAAGTTAAATATCAGACCCGCTTATCAAAGAGAGTTTGTTTATAAAGAAAAACAAAGAACCATAAGTATATGCGAATATATAGCAGGTAATTTTAGCTTGGATCATCAATATTTTCACAATTTATAAGGTGAGGAAAAAGAGAAAATATTAGACTACAAACTTATGATATATTTTTGCGAAGGTAAAAATAGGGAAAAACTGGATTGGTTTAAGATTATAAATATAGCCGGTGAAAAATTAACCGACCAAGAATTAAGAAATGCAATATATACTGGAACTTGGCTTAGTGATGCAAAAAAATATTTTAGTAAAACCAGTTGCCCTGCTTACAATATAGGTAGCCAATATTTAATCGGTAGCTCTATCAGGCAAGATTATCTTGAAACTACTAATAAAATGGATTAGTGAAGATAGGATAGAGGAATATATGTCTAAAAATCAACATAAACCAAATGCTAATGAATTGTGGACATATTTTCAAAATGTAATTAACTGGATAAATTTAACATTTATAGAATATAGAAAAGAAATGAGAGGTATTGATTTTGGTTTACTCTATAATCAATTCAAAAATAATGAATATGATGGCAAGGCTATTGAAAAAGATATTGAATCTTTGATGTTGGACGATGAAATTACTAATAAAAAGGGTATTTATTCGTACATTTTAACAAAAGATGAAAAGTATTTGAATATTCGTGCCTTTACAGATAAACAAAAACGACAAGTTTTTGAAAAGCAAAAAGGTGTTTGTGTTGCTTGCAAGAAAGAATTTGATATTGCAGAAATGGAAGCTGACCACATTACACCTTGGTGTGAAGGCGGAAAAACTGATTTAGAAAATTGTCAAATGCTATGAAAGTTAGATGATAGAAGCTAATCTAGTAAGTAAACAGTTTTTGGGTTAATAAAGTATATAGTTGGCATTTTATTTACAGAATTTTTTGCCAATCTGGCTCTATTTCATTGAGCGGAATTAAGAAGAAATCGCGATTTAATATTTCGATATGAGGAATTACAAGTTGCGGAGGGTTATATATTTTAGTATTTTCAATCAATAAAATATCAATATCTATAGTTCTGGGTGACCACTTGCCCTTACTGTTTCTTTGTAAGTTTTGTTCAATTTTTTTTATTACTTCTAAAATTTTTAACGGCTCAAACCTTGATAAATCAACAATTCCACTAATTACAATATTAAAAAATTCAAGATTCCATTCAGGTGGAGAATCGGGTAATAATAGTGCTTGATTAATTAAAATTTTCGAAGCATTCACATTTTTAAGAAGAAGCTCTTGTTTCAGCATTAAAACAGCATCATCAAGGTTTTTTGCCCTATCTCCTAAATTAGAGCCAAGAGCAAAAATTACTTTCTTATTATTACTATTATTAGGCATTATCAATATTTTTAAAGCAATTATCTATTTTATCAATAGCCTCATTAATATGGCTTTTATTGATAATTAGAGGCGGTAATATTCTGACAACATTATTGCCCGCAGGAATAGTTAATAATTTATGTTTAATTAATTTTTTTACCACTTCACTAACTTCATAATTTTGATTAATTTTAATACCCAGCATTAATCCAACCCCCCTAACCTCTTCAATAATATTAGGATATTTTGCTTTTAAATTTTCTAACTCTACTTTAAGAATTTTACCACATTCTCTAACATTATCCAAAAAACCATCGCCCATTATAACCGTTAACACCGCATCAGCAACCGCCATTGCTAAAGGGTTACCGCCATAAGTTGTACCGTGAACACCTGCTGTCATTGTGTTACCAACCTTCTTGCTAGTTAAACAAGCACCAAGTGGAAAACCACCTGCAATTGCCTTCGCGGTTGAAACTATATCTGGCAATACTCCAAAATGTTGATAGGCAAATAAATGTCCGGTTCTACCCATTCCACATTGCACTTCATCAAAAGCAAGCAATATGTTATGCTGATCACATATTGCCCTTACTTCTTTTAGGAAATCTAACGATGGCACAATTATACCTTCTTCACCTTGTATTGGCTCGATTAATATTCCCGCAGTATTTTCATTGATAGCATCTTTTAATTTATCAATATTGCCAAATTCAATATTATCAAAACCAGATAATGCTGGCTCAAAACCTTCTAGATATTTCTTTTTTGATGCCGCCGATATGGTTGCAATTGTCCTACCATGAAATGCCCCTGTAAAGGTAATAATACGATTCTTATGAGATTGATTATGGCAATAAAAATATCTCCTTATCATCTTAATTGCACATTCTATGCTTTCTGCCCCAGAATTACAAAAGAAAACATAATCAGCAAAACAATTACTGGTTAATTTATCTGCATAATGGTTTAGTTCATAACCATTGTAAATATTGGAAATATGCCATAATTTTTTTGCTTGATTGGTTATAGCCTCAACCATTGCAGGATGGCAATGACCAAGTGCATTAACTGCTATTCCCGCTCCAAAATCAAGATAAGGCTGTTGATTAAAAAATAAATAAGCTTCAGAGCCATGAGAAAAAGCAATATCAAACCTCTTATGAACTGGTAATAAATGTGGGCTAGTAGCCACCTCTTGATTATTAGAAGAATCTTTTATTTTATTTTTGTTAAATTCGGCTTGATTAATTTCCATTAATTTAATATTTAGAGATTATAAATATTTTATAATTTATTGAGCATTTAAAATAAATTAAAACAATAAAAAGACAATCTAGGATCAGATATTTTATATTCAAGCAAAATTAAGCCCAGAAAATCAATTAAAAATAAATCAATTAAAAATATTTATAAACATAAATAATAATCTACTTACAAGAAGATAGGATTATTTAGTAAGTTAATTCTTTTAAAGAGTTATATAATT
>JAJTDS010000036.1 GCA_021298605.1 Rickettsiales bacterium | reverse complement strand
ATAGGTGCAATTGGGGGAGTTATATTTCCTGTAATTATTTTTTATTTATGCAATTCGCAAAAACCAGAAAATCTATCAGGGTTCGCTATTCCTACCGCTACAGATATTGCTTTTGCTTATGGTGTAATTTGTATGTTTGGCAATAAAATATCAAAATCTTTAAAGGTTTTTTTAATATCGCTGGCAATATTTGATGATTTAATCGCAATTATTATTATTGCTGTTTTTTATAGTCAGAATTTAAAGATGATTTATTTTTTACATGTTGGATGCTTAATTTCTATACTTCTATTGTTAAATTTTATTAATTCTAAAAAAATTCTTTATTACTTATTAGTGGGTATATTAATTTGGCTAGCAGTATTATTTTCAGGTGTTCATTCCACAATTGCAGGGATCATTCTTGCAATTTTTATTCCTCACAAAAATAATATGCTCCATAAATTAATCAAAACAATTGCTCCAACAGTGAATTTTCTAGTTCTACCACTATTTGCATTTGCAAATAGTGGAGTTAAAATTAATAATTTTTCTTTTTCAATTTTTCAAGATCCTTTGATTATGGGAATTGTTTTGGGGCTATTTCTTGGCAAACAAATTGGGGTTATGCTTTTTAGCTTTCTTGCAGTTAAATATAAAATTGCCTCGCTTCCTAAGATAGATGAAAAACCCAACCAGATCAGTAAAAATGTTAGCTGGTTAGAATTTTATGGTGTCGCAATCCTTACGGGAATAGGCTTTACAATGAGCTTTTTTATTGGTTCATTGGCATTTCAAGATAATCATTCTGCTTTTGATGTAGCAAAAATAGGGGTTCTATCCGCTTCTTTAATTTCAACAATATTTGGTATATTGGTTATTTTTATTGCCAATAAAATCAAAAAACATCATATAAATTAAATATTTATCGCCTTCCGAAATAATAAGAGATTTAAATATTGCTCTAAAGCCCTATCAATAGTAAGTTCTGGGTCTTGCATTTCATCCAACCTTTCACTGCCAATTTTTGCCAACCACAATTTAAAGGGCTCAGCTTTTTGGAAGGAATTGATTGAATAAGGCGGAATAATTGCTCAATTGTTGCAACATAGGTTTTATAAAATTTACCATCTGGTGACAGCATTTTAAGTTGTCCCAAATTTTGGGACAACTCGCTTCCTTCGTTTTTGAGTTTGGCTTTAAGTACATTCCAATATTTTCGTGGACGAGGACTTTCGGTTAAAACTTCTATCGCATCAACAACTGAAAAGTACCGCTCTTCTTTTTCTTCATTCCAAATTCTTCGCACTTTTTTATCTTCAAATAATTTAATTTCATTTTTGGTGTTTTGTTTTTAATTTGCTTTATTATTAATATTGAGTATCAAGCTGGTTGAGTTTTTTATCACCCTTAAAACCTGCAACAACACCAGTTCTTGAAATGCCATCTAAGCCCAAAAACGATAATTCATTTAAAACTTTATCAATCATTTCTGAAGTACCAACTACTTCAAATACTATTGAATCACCGCTAATGTCAATAATGTTGGTGCGGTAACTATCAACTATCTTCATTGCCAATTCTCTTTTTTCTTCATTGCCAATAATCTTAACAAGGGCAAGCTCTCTTTCAATATAACCATATTCTCTGGTCAACTCAACAGCACGATATACTGGCACTATCTTTTCTAGCAACTTACAAATTAAATCAATTGATTTAGTTGAGCAATAAGATGTAATGGTAATTCTTGATATTTTTTTATCACTAGTAATCGGAGAAACATTAAGAGTTTCAATATTGCAACCTCTGGCAGAAAATAATTCAACAATTCTAGCTAATGCCCCAAATTCATTATCCACTAAAATTGCCACTACTTGTTTTTTTATAGAATCTGTCATTTATATTTTAATTAATTTAATAAATTGGCTATCAAATTAGCGATAAAAGCTTTTTAACCGTAAAGTTGTTAAGATTTAATAAAACTTTTAATTTAAATTTCTAATTTATCAAGAAACTTTTTAAAATGTGGTTTATCAAGGTTGCGATTTAAAAAATCGTAAATTTGTTTTTTACTATTTTCAAAACTATCATCGCTAATTGAGCCTGTGTGATGCTGAAAAATCAAATAAAGCAAGTAACTATTGAGAACATCAGTTTCGCAATAATCTCTTATTTCTTGCAATTTTCCACCATCATACATTTCTTCAACCTTTGAGCCGTCTGTATCTATCTTGCCAGCAAGTTTAAATACGGCACATAATTCATTCATTTTAACTCTTGCTGACGAACCAAAATCAGAAAAAGCATCCGCTAAATCGCAATGCCAATCAAGAGAATATTTTTGTTGATAATTATTCCATTTATCACCCATTTTATGAAGCCATGAAGCCTCTATTTTATGCTTCATCGCCCCATATTTTAATACTGGTAAATCAAAATTCTTGCCATTAAAACTCACTAAACGAGAGGGATTCTTTTTTAAATGATGAAAAAAACCCTTAATTAATTCTGCCTCCGAGCTAAATAAATCACCGCCTGAACGAAGTTGTTTAAAGTTATATTTTTCTTGCCCATTTTCATCAATTGCCAATTCTGCCTCTAAAAAACTAATTGCCACCACCTTGTGAAATGGCTGACGGAGGAAATCATTCTTGCCATCAGTAATTTGTAGATGATAATCACTCAATGCTTTTCTAACCTCACCATTATCAGCATTTTCAAGACCTAAAAGCCTTCTCCCCGCCTCAATATCTGGCACCGTTTCAATATCAAACACAAAAAGATTTTTAAAATATTTCATAATTCAATTTATTTAATTATTGTTGCTTATTAAATTTACAGGCTTTTATCAGCAATTTTTAGATAAAATCTAATAATTATTCAATGTTATTTCGAATTTATTTTACTGCTACAAAAATCAGAGAAATTTACAAAAATTCCTTTACAAAATTTCAACTACCTTATTATAATTCCATCGACCTAGAAATATTTTCAACACACTCGAAAATAAACCTGAACACCATTAACAATATCAATCTTGGGGTCAAAATTTAAAGCATACAAAAACTCATAAACTACAACACTAATAAAAATGATTATTGATAAATTTAAAGATAAAGTTTTTACCATTCTAAAAACTGATTACCGCATTTGGAATAAGGAAAAGAATGAGTTAAATCAAACCCTCCTGATTGATTTGCTTGATAAAATTGATGAAAAAATTATTGGCATTTTGCTTGAAAATGAAGAGATAAGAGGCAAGTTTTTTGTTAAAATCAAAGATACCAAGGGAGATATTTTTGTTTTTAAAACCAATGATTTTAAGTTTTTTTTAGAAGAAAACAAAATCAATAATTCCTACACCAAATATAAAAATCAAATTGGCTTAACTGATGGTAAAAGATTTTTAAAAGATAGTGGTGATGTGGTTTTAGATTTTCCTTTTAAAGATTGTGTTTTAGAAGGCGGACAATCAACGGAGGAAGGCGAAGATAAATATTTTGAATATTCTGACAAAGCCCAAAAATATGAAGAAAAAACTGCCAAGAGAAAAGAAATATTTTTTAATTCCGTTTTAGCACAAGATGAAATTGACCGCCTTTTTGATGAGAAGGCTCTAACTGGCTTTAAAAGATTTAATAAAGACGGAGAAAGTGAAGTTAAAGAAATTAAAAGAGATACAAACGGCACAATCAAAGAAAATCTGATCATTAAAGGCAATAATTTGTTGGCTCTTCGTAGTTTAAAATCGCAATTCACTGGCAAAATAAAGTTAATCTACATTGACCCGCCTTACAATACGGGCAATGACGGCTTTAAGTATAACGATAATTTTAATCATTCAAGCTGGTTAACTTTTATGAAAAATAGGTTGGAAGTGGCGAAGGATTTGCTTCGAGATGACGGAGTAATTTTTGTGCAATGCGATGATAACGAACAAGCTTATTTGAAGGTTTTGATGGATGAGGTTTTTAAAAAAGATAAATTTATTGGTATGTTTATGTGGATGAAAACATCTACACCACCAAGTTTGTCAAAAAATATAAGAAAAAAATTAGAATATATAATTTGTTATACTAAAAATAATATTGAAAATTTAAATGGTGGTGTTGTTAGTGGTGGTGATATGCCATTATTAAATAATGGAAATAAAGTTGCAGCTTTGATTTTTCCTCCAAATACAGTTAAATTTAATTTAAAAGATGGAAAATATTTAAAACATATTGCTGATAGAGTTGAAATTTTAGAAGATTTTGAAGTTATAAATTCTTTTAACAAAGATAGACTAGTTATTAAAGGACCTTTTAAATGGATTCAAAAAACACTCGATGAGGAAATTAAAAACAAAACCTTTTTTATTGTAAAATCTGAAAAATTTGCTATTAGATACGAAAGACAAGGAGAAAGAATAAAAACACCATCTAATTTAATATCAAAAACCGAATGTAATGTGGGCACTAATGAGGATGCAAAGAAAGAGTTAAGTTTATTGTTTGATGATTATGTTTTTGATTATCCAAAACCAGAAAGTTTAATTAGTTATTTAATTGAAACCAACACATATAAGGAAGATATCGTCCTAGACTTCCACCTTGGCTCTGGAACTACCGCAGCAGTAGCCCACAAGATGAATCGCCAATATATCGGCATTGAGCAAATGAATTATGTAGAAACTATTGCCGTTGAAAGATTAAAAAAAGTAATTGATGGTGAACAAACTGGAATTTCAAAATCAGTTAATTGGCAGGGTGGCGGTGATTTCATCTATTTTGAACTTGCTAAATACAATCAAACCGCTCGAGAATTGATAATGGGATGCGAAGCGAAGCAACAATTATGGGGTTTATTTGATGAGCTTTACGACAAATATTTTCTTAACTATAACCTTAAAATCAAAGAATTTAAAGAAAAAGTTTTGAAAGAAGATGAGTTTAAAAACCTTGAGCTTGATGATCAAAAAAAGATGTTTTTGACAATGCTAGATTTAAACCAGATGTATGTAAATAAAAGCGAAATGGCGGATAAAAATTTTACTATAAGCCAGCAAGATCAAGAGTTGACTAAGGAATTTTATAAAAAAGATTAACCCAAATTAAAAAAATCAAATATGAAAAAAGAAATTATTCAATCTTTAACCAAAAATTTTGAAGAATTTGCCAACAAAACCAATGAAGGCATAGAGTTTTGGCTGGCTAGAGACCTTCAAAATTTACTTGGATATGAAAAATGGAGCAATTTTTTAAATGTAGTTGAAAAAGCAAAGATTTCTTGCCAAACCAATAAACAAGAGCTCTCTTATCATTTTGCTGACGCCGGGAAAACGATCGAGATGCCTAAAACAGCGGTTCGAGAGGTTGATGATATTATGCTCACCCGCTATGCATGCTATTTGGTGGCACAAAATGGCGATCCGAGAAAAGAAGAGATTGCCTTTGCGCAAACTTATTTTGCCCTGCAAACTAGAAAGGCAGAACTGATTGAGCAAAAAATTTTAGAGCATGAAAGAGTGCAGGCAAGGCACAAATTGGCTAAAACTGAAAAAGAATTATCGCAAGTTATATTTCAACAAACTGGAAGTGATAAAAATTTTGCATTAATAAGAAGCAAAGGGGATCAGGCTTTGTTTAGCAAAACAACAGCACAGATGAAGGATAGATGGAAAATAAAGGCAGATAAACCGCTTGCCGATCATATGCCTACAATTCTTTTAAAAGCGAAAGATTTTGCCACTGAAATTACCATTTTTAATGCTAAAGAAAATAAAATGGGCAATGAAAATCAAATTTCCAACGAACACATAACCAACAACAAAACAGTTAGAGAAACTCTTATTTCTAGGGGAATTACACCAGAAAATTTACCACCAGAGGATGATATAAAAAAACTGGAAAGAAAACTGCAAGGCGAGTCTAAAAAAATATCAAAAAATGATGGAATTGGGAGTAAGACAAAATGAGCGATATAAAAAATCTTTACGAAACCATTGGCGACAAAGCTTATAGACTTAGATTGCCGTTTCCTGAAATTCCAAAATATATTTCTGAAAATTTAAAATATGATTTTTTTGATTGGCAAAAAACCGCCTTTGAAAATTTCTTAACTTTTGAGGCAATTAAAGAGGCAGAAAATTCAAAACTCCCTACCCATTTAATGTTTAATATGGCGACGGGAACGGGCAAAACTTTATTAATGGCGGCAAGCATTTTGCACTACTACCGCAAGGGTTATCGCCATTTTATCTTTTTTGTAAATCAAAATAATATTATTGATAAAACTGAAAATAATTTTATCCAAAGTTCACATAATAAATATCTTTTTAAAGATAAAATTGTGATCGACGATCAAACTGTTTTAATCAAAAAAATTGAGAGTTTTAGCGACAATCCGCAAGGAATTGAGATTAAATTTACCTCTATTCAAAAGCTCTACAACGATATTCATCTTGAAAAAGAAAACAAAACCTCGTTGCAAGACTTACACCGCAAAAACATTGTGATGCTGGCAGATGAGGCCCACCATTTAAACACTGACACCAAAACCAAAAAAGGAGAAAATTTTGATTTAGATTTAAGTGGAGAACTAGCAGGAAATGCCAGTGCAAAGGATATTGAAAAGAAAGGCTGGGAGCATACAGTTATTGAGTTGGTTTTAAATAAAAACGGACAAGAAAAAAATAATGAGGAAAATAACAAAAATGTCTTACTAGAATTTACTGCCACTATCCCAGAAAATAAAGAAATTGAGAAAAAATATTCTGATAAAATTATTGCCAAATTTACCCTAAAAGAATTTTTAGGGGCTGGCTATACTAAAGAAATAAACCTTGTTTCTTCTAATGTTGAAAAGAAAAACAGAATCCTTTTAGCCCTTTTGTTTCATTATTACCGCCACAAAATTGCTTTAAAAAATGGTATTGCCAATTTTAAACCTGTAATGCTTTTTAGAAGCAAAACCATTGAAGAATCAAAAAATGATTATGAAGAATTTTTAAATCTAACCGCCAATTTAAAAGCTGATGATTTTGATTTTTTAAAAGAAATTCATGATAAAATTGACGAGAGCAAAAATGTTAACGAGCAAGGAAAATTAAGGGTTAAACAGATATTGCAATTTATCCAAAAAGAGAAAATAAGCTATTTTGAGGTCGCTAATTTTATTAAAGATAATTTTGCCAGCCAAACTGTTATTATAACCAACTCAAAGCAAGGTACAAAAACCAAAGAATCTACAACTGAAGATCAAGAAAAATTATTAAACAGCCTTGAAGATAAAAATAATAACATTAGGGCAATCTTTACCGTTGCCAGACTTAACGAAGGCTGGGATGTTTTAAACTTATTTGATATTGTGCGACTTTATGAAGGCAGGGATGAGGGCAAGGATGATAAAGGCAATAGAAAGGCTGGGAACTCCACCATCTCTGAAAAGCAATTAATAGGCAGAGGAATTAGATATTTTCCATTTAACTATTCTAACAAAATCAAAAATAAAAGAAAATTTGATGATGATTTAGAAAATGAATTAAGAATTTTAGAGGAACTTTGTTTTTATAGCACCAACGAGCACCGCTACATTGACGAACTAAAAAGAGAATTAAAAAAAGATGGATATACAAAAGACGACAGAACCATCAAAACCTTTGATTTAAAGCCAGAATTTAAAGCTAGTGAATTTTATCAAAAAGTTAAAATTTGGAAAAATAAATCAATTGAAAATCCGAACAGAAGAAAGGCGACATTGGAAGATTTGCAGGCTAATTTTACTTTTGAATATGCGGTTAAATCCTTAGAATTTAGGGAAGATTCTAAAATTTTTAATGAAGAACAAAAAACCAACAAAATTAACGAAAATACATACCAAACAAATTTTATAAAATTCAATGATATTGAGAAACATATTTTCAGAAAAGCCGTTGCCATCAAGGCAAAACAGGATGGATCATTATTAAGATTTGAAAATCTTAGCAAAGAACTAAAAATAGAATCAATTAATGATTTGCAAAAAATAATAATTGGTGATTTTAAAATAAAAATTATCTCTAAAAAAGATATAATTTTTGAAGACATTTCTTCGCAAGAAAAATTAGATCTTACCTTGAAATTTTTAGAAGAATTTTTAAAAAAACTCAAATCTGATATTGTGTCAAATATTGGCAGTGAAAAGTTTTTTGCCCATAGCTTTGCAGAGATTTTTGGCGAACCAAAGACAAAATCTATCAAGCCAGAAAATGAGGATAAATCAATTGTAAGCGATAATAAATGGTATGTCTTAGATGGTTTTGTTGGAACGAGTGAAGAAAAAAAGTTGGTAGAGTTTATTAAAAAAACCATTGGTAATTTAGAAGAAAAATATAGCCAAATTTATTTGCTTAGAAATGAAGAGATTTATAAAATATTTGATTTTAAACAAGCCAGAGGCTTTCAACCAGATTTTCTTTTGTTTTTAGAAGGTAAGGATAGTTTTTATTATCAAATATTTATTGAACCAAAGGGCAATTGGGCTAAAGATAAAAATAATGGCTTTGAAGATAGTGGCGAAAGCTGGAAAGAAGATTTTTTAAAAGAAATTTCTGCAAAATATGGTGACGGCAATATTATCAAGGCAGAAAACAGAAAATATAAACTGATTGGTTTGCCGTTTTATAATGAAAAAGACGAACAAGATTTTGGAAAAGATTTTTTAGAAAAAATAACAAACTAAAAATTTTCGGGAGGGTTGAAGCTCCCTTTCCACAAGCTCTTCCTAGTTCCTCCTAGCTTTTATTGGCTATTTCTTGTTTGATGAGGTTAATAAAATCTGTTAACAACATTGTTTTTTGCGATTCTTCGCCAAATTTTCTTACTGAAATAAGCTCTTGCTCCGCCTCTTTCTTGCCGATAGCAATGATATAAGGCACTTTCTTTAAAGAATGTTGACGAATTTTGCCATTAATTTTTTGGGCATCAAAATCAACTTCAACTCTTAATTGATGAGCTTGCAAAATTTCTGCTACTTCCTTAGCATAATTATCAGATTCATTGGTGATGGTAGCAACAACCACTTGAACTGGAGCCAACCAAACGGGGAATTTGCCTCCATAATTCTCAATCAAGATACCAATAAACCTCTCTAAACTGCCTAAAATTGCACGATGCAACATAACTGGGTGCTTCTTGCTACCATCGCTAGCAACATAATAAACACTAAGCCTTTGTGGCAAAATGAAATCAACCTGCAAGGTTCCGCATTGCCAATGCCTTTTTAATGCATCAACTAGGGTAAATTCAAGCTTAGGACCATAAAATGCCCCTTCTCCGTGATTCAATTCATAATCAAGCCCAGCAAGCTCAACCGCCTTAGCAAGAGCATTTTCTGCCTTGTCCCAAACTTCGTCGCTTCCGGCTCTTTTTTCTGGTCGAGTAGAAAATTTAACCAACACTTCTGTAAAACCAAAATCTTGATAAACTTCTTGCAATAATTTACAAAAAGCGATTGTTTCTTGATTTATCTGCTCTTCTTCGCAAAAAATATGAGCATCATCTTGAGTAAAAGAGCGAACCCGCATTATGCCGTGAAGTGCCCCCGAAGGTTCATTGCGATGACAAGAGCCAAATTCCGCCATTCTAAGCGGTAATTGACGGTATGATTTTAATTCTTGATTAAAAATTTGTGTATGCCCAGGGCAATTCATTGGCTTAACTGCAAGTAGCCTAGATTCGCTTTCGGCAATAAACATATTTTCGTGGAATTTTTCCCAATGCCCAGATTTCTCCCACAAAACCCTATCAATTAATTGCGGAGTTTTTACTTCAATATAACCGTTATTTTCAAGCTTAGAACGAATGTAATTTTCAATTAAACGATAAATTATCCAACCCTTATGATGCCAAAATACTGAACCAACCGCCTCTTCTTGTATGTGAAATAGATCTAGCTCTTTTCCTAATTTGCGATGGTCTCTTTTTCCTGCTTCTTCAAGCATTGTTAAATATTGCTCCAGAGATTCTTTTGATTCCCAAGCGGTGCCATATATTCTTTGCAACATTTGATTCTTTGCATCGCCTCGCCAGTAGGCACCAGCAACCTTCATAAGCTTAAAATATTTTAAGTTTCCAGTGCTAAGAGAGTGCGGGCCTCGGCATACATCAATAAAATTACCTTGACGATATAAAGAAATTGGCTCATTTGCAGGAATTGAGGCTATTATTTCTGCCTTATATTTTTCATTAATTTTTGTAAAAAATTTTAATGCTTCGTCTCGCCCCCAGACTTCTCTAGTAATTGACTGATTCAACTTTGCCAATTCTGTCATTTTATTTTCAATTTTTAGTAGATCTTCTTCGTGAAAAGGTTCTTGACTAGCAAAATCGTAATAAAAACCATTTTCAATTGAGGGGCCGATTGTAACCGCAACTTCAGGATAAAGCTCTTTCACTGCCTGTGCCATTAAATGAGCGGTGTCGTGCCTAATAATTTCTCTTGCTATTTCAAGAGATTTTCCTTGAGATTTAGGGGTAATAACCTCGATTTTTGCATCACAACTAATTGGAATTGATAAATCTTGTAATTTATCATTAACAATAATTGCAATTGCAGATTTAGCCAAGCTAGTAGCAATATTTTGAGCTATTTCAATGCCTGTAATACCACTATTAAACTCACGAACAGTGCCATCATATAGCGATATTTTAATATTATTCATAATTATTTATACTGAATTAAGGTGCTAAAAAGTAAGTTATTTTTCAAATTGCTACAATTTATTTAAAATTTTACTAAATTCAACTTGAAAATAAGGTTTTATTATATACCCCTTAGCTCCACCATAATCAAGGGAAGATAAGTTAAGATGAAAATTAGAAAAATTAGGCTCAAGAATGGTTTTAAAAGATTTCACGACCTGACTATAAATCTTGAAAATTCTACAGCAAAAATTGTTGCATTAGTTGGGCCAAATGGATGTGGGAAAAGCGGTGTTTTTGATGGAATGATGTTACTACAAAATGCACATTATCAAGTTGGACAGTATGGTCCAGGAGAGAGCAAAGATTATTCAATGCACGGTACAGATTATAAATATCACGATATCGAAATCGATTTTGATCATGGCAACTATCGATCGATTTTTAATCAAAAAAACAATGGCAATGCTGGTACAATTTTTAGTTTTCGAGGACCAAACCGTTATAATTCCGATCTCAAAATAAAGCAATTAGAGGCCATACCAGATATAAAACAAAACCAAATTGGAGCCAGCAAATCTAGAGACCTAGATAGCAAAATGTCTCAGAATTATCAAAGACTTTGGTCTTATATGGATCGTCATAGACGAGCAAAAAAAATAACAGATGACGAAAACAAAACAATCATTCTGGGTGATCTAAACAATATGTTGAAAAAGTGTCTCAGCCTAGAAATTGCAAATGAGGGAGACATTCAAAGCAATATGGGCTCTCTATACTTTAAAAAAGATGATCAACCTAAAGAGTTTGAATTTAATGCTTTATCGTCAGGAGAAAAAGAGGTGGTTGATATTTTGCTGGATCTATATTTGAAGCGCGATCACTACAACGATACAATTTTTATTATTGATGAACCAGAACTGCACCTAAGCACAGCCATTCAAAGAAGTTTGTTGATCGAAATTGAAAAATTAATCCCAGAAAATTGTCAGCTTTGGATATCAACTCATAGTATAGGCTTTTTGAGAGCTCTAAAAGAAGAATTAAACGATAAATCAGACATCATATATTTTGAAGGCAACTACGCTCAAGAAGAGAAAGAGCTAAAACCAATCGCGAAAAGTAGAGACAATTGGCAAAAAATATTTGCAACTGCACTGGAGGACATGACTAGTTTATTGGCTCCAAACAGAATAATCTATTGCGAGGGAAAGCACTTGCCTAATGAAGATAAGCAAGAAAAAGGATTTGATGCTAAAGTTTA
>JAJTDS010000071.1 GCA_021298605.1 Rickettsiales bacterium | reverse complement strand
TATTTTGGTTTTAATATATTTTCTAGTAGTTATGCCGAGAAATTATTAGATAATTTTAGCCTTGCATTAATAGTGGTAGGTATAATTGTGAATGCCCTTAGAATCAATATCAATATCAACATAAACAAAAAAGGAGAATAATATGCTAACAAGAATATATCACAAAAAAGACGAGCAGTTTAATATCGAGTTTTTTCAAGATAAAGAATGCCAGCAAGCTTTTAATTTTGAGAATATAAAAAATCTATATATTGAGTTAAAAGAGGGAGATTGCACCCCTATTTTTAAGCTTTCAAATAAACTTTGGAGCTTATCAATAAGAGCAAAGATATTTACTCCAACTTGGTATTTGGGATTTTATGATGGAATAAGTCCAGAAACTCCACTTATTACTTTAGCTGATTTAGAGGATAAAAACACTGAAGACTTACAAGTTATTGATTGCTACGATATTTTTAACAATTGGATAAAAAAATTATGATATTAAAATATCACAAAACAGAAAATGTAAAGGATAAAATTGATTTTTGCAATCAAGTTTATTTTACAGCTACCGAGAAAATGCCGAAGCTTTTAGATTAAAAAGAGAAAAAGAATTGCAGGGCGAGAAAATGAAATTAAGCGAATGGCAAAATACAGTAGATGGCCTAAAAACTCACTACAAAGTCCCTGCCTCTTTTAAAAATGCAACTCTTAAAGAAATGCAAGAGCTAATTGAGAAGGTTCACGAATTGGGAAGAAACCGAGGTTGGCACAACTTAATTTTAACCAATCAAGAAATACAATCAATGATTAATTATTACTCACAAAAATGAACTTAAAGAAAAAAACTAGAATTCGTAACCAAATTTTAAAAAATCTAACTGATGAAATTTACCGTTGCACTGTATATTTTATTGAAGATAAATCTTATGCAGAAGCAACCGCAAAAAATATAATAAAAGCAATTGCTAAAAATGAAATTAAAAACTTAAAAATCAATTATTCACGAAGGAAAAGAAATGTATAAAATAGATAACATACTCAACAAGATTAAAGAGCTAGGAACTATTGAAGGCGATAATCCAACAGCTCTTGCATCTCAACTAAATATAAAGCCTGATACAATGCGATATATCATCAAGCAAATTAAAAAGTCTCATTGCAATGGAGCGACCGCAGAATATGCAAAATATTCTCAATTTGAAATAAAAGATAAATTTAGTAAAAAAGATTTAATTTCTATCTTGACAATTAAAAAATTATAATGATAATCTAATTATTATTAACAATTTAATATATATTATGCAAACTAAAACAATTTTATTAAAAAATGCAAAAGAAATTTACAACGGTAAATTCTATGCAACAGCTAATTCCGCAGGTTTTGATTTGCGATATGTTGGCTCTCAACCTTTAATAATTCCTGCTGGCGAAAATAAACTAGTGCCTACTGGCTTAAAAATGGAAATAGCAGAAGGCTTTTATCTAGCAATACATCCTAGAAGCGGTCTATCTGTTAAGCATAACATTACTTTAGGCAATGCTGTTGGTGTTGTAGATAGCGATTTTAGGGGTGAGATACAAGTTATTATCCATAATGCTGGTAAAAATGATTTTGCAATTAACGAAGGCGACAGAATCGCACAAGCATTATTAATGAAACACGAAAAAGTCAGATTTGATTTTGTCGATGAAATCAACGAAACTGAACGAGGCGAAGGCGGTTTTGGATCAACTGGAACTAATTAATTTATGAAATACGAACTTACTAAAAATTTTATTAAACATAACGGTAAAAAACTCTATCAGATAAAAGCTTTAAAAGACTTTGGCGATGTTTATGCTGGAGACTTGGGCGGATACATTGAAAAAGAGAGTAATTTAAGTCAAGAAGGCAATTGCTGGGTTTTCGTCAATGCTAAAGCTTACGACGAGGCTAAAGTTTATGATGATGCTTATGTCCGTGGCTATGCTGAAGTTTGTGGCAACTCTAAAATTCGGGGTAATGCTCGGACTAATATTGGTGGCAACTCTATAAACTATTAACTAAAACAAATTATGAAAAAATATATCTTTTTATACCTTGCAATCATCTATATTCTATACGGCTTGCAAGTAAT
Organism: Rickettsiales bacterium; assembly: GCA_021298605.1. Classification (GTDB taxonomy): domain Bacteria; phylum Pseudomonadota; class Alphaproteobacteria; order Rickettsiales; family UBA1997; genus JAJTDS01. Next base: position 5,391 of record JAJTDS010000071.1, on the reverse strand, counting down.
CATCAATAACGAAATCAACCCTCTTTATTTTGATTTATCAATCACCCACAATCTTTTTTTAATCCACGATTTATTCTTTGGATTATGTCTTATTAACTATATCTTCAAAAAAGATGACAATTTACAATGCAATACAAAAACTAGATAACCCAGCTGTTTATCAAGATTTTCTTGACTCACATTTTTTAAAAGAAATCACAACCGAACTTCTTAATAAAAAATACAATATTAGCAAGCAATATATCAGGCACTGTAAAGCATTTGTGAGGGGTAAAGAGAATTTATCTTATTCCCACGAAAGCATACCGCAACCGAATAGCAAGCCAATTTTTGATAGATTTATGTTAGAGATTAATAATCTAATCAATAACAATCAAAAAATAGTAGTCAATAGAATTGCATTAGCAATAAAAACAGACCACGAAACTGTTAGAAGTTGTCTTTGCTACTATGCAGGAACTCAAAATAATATAGAATTAATAAAATTTAGAAAATAATTATGAAAAAAAACTTATTGGTAATTACATTTACTGATTATGATGTTGACAAATACTTATTTGAGAACATTTCTACAGAATTATTTGACTTATATCTAACTGCCAACAATAAAAACTTAGATGGGGGAGATATGGACGAAGCTTGCGATAAACTTAATCTTGAATTGCAAAATGCAATAAAAATTACAAATGCTACCGATGATAGATTGAAAAATCTTGATGGAATTATAACAATTGGAATAATAGTGTAATGATACAAGAATTTATTTTTTTTTCAGCATATTTTCGTTTTATAATTTTTGCTGTGGCTCTATTCGGAGCGGTGCCCTTAACATATGCAATTTTTTATAAGATTATGTTTGATTATAAGTCCCAAGAAGGCTTTAAAATATTTTTATATGCTATTAGCAATGCTTTAATATTTATCGCAATTTATGCAATAATTCACTATTTAACATTTAGTGCATTTGATCTAGCATATAATGAACTAGGTCAATCTTTAGCAAAAATTAACAATTTAAAATAATGATACTTAAATTTATAAAATCATTTTTTCAAAAAACTATAGTAGATGAAGTTTGTTCTTTAGTTAAAGAAGATAAGTTTATTGAATTTATACCTCAAGTAAAAATACATATCCCACATTTATATTGTTTCAATTATGAGAATATCCAACTTGATGCTTACATTCGTCCTACTTTTGATTGCTATTCTGTTAAATTATATATTGACGAAAAAGAATATCATTTAAACTATTGGCAAGAATTAAGAATTAAAATTACATTTAACAATAATATATCAGTTTATAAAAGTAATAATGCCTCACCTCTTATTAAGATTCTAAATCAAGATAATCTTAGGAGTAAGGCAAAAACAACAACTAACAACAAATAAAATATATGCAATTTGATATAGTGGTAAAAAATCGTAGTCAAGAAAATGGTGATAAAGTAATTATAACTACTGAATTAATAAATTGCGAAAGTAAAACTTTAAAAGAATTAGTTTTAAAAATTGCCGAAGACTGCCACGAAAACGAAGATAACTCTTTTATTTCACTAACTATTACTAAAAAAATTAACAACAACTAACAATAAATAAAATGAAATACAAAATAGCAAAAATTTTTGAAAACAATAAACCAACAGATAAATATAATCTTAAGGAAAACGAAAAAACATTTTCAGGCAGAATACAAATTTCTAAAAAAATACAAGAAAAATGGGGCAGTTCAATAGAAAAAAGTAATGGTTATGCACCAGAAAATAATTATTTTAGTGATGAAATGCCTCCCTTTTAGTCTATTAATAATTCTATCTTGCTCCAATGCTTTTGCCAATATCGGCATTGGCACTGGAATATTATATACAAAATCTAAAACAGATTTTGTCAACGAGTTAGAAGAGATAACGAGCCCTAAACTAATGTTAAATCTCAGCTATGTTAAGACTTTTGATAAATTTGTTGTCAATACTTCAACAAATAGGATTGGGAATAATGCAAGAATTAGGACAATTCTTGATAACAAAAAAGAATATCAAGTTAAATCTACTTCTAATATTGATACTCTCGCTCTTGGTTATCAAATTGGCAAAATAACACCTTATTTATTGGCTGGCAATGTTGCCACAAAGCAAGAAATAAGATATAATGGCAGGACAATTAAAAAAGATAATGAAACGGCTTTAATTTGGGGAACGGCCTTATCTTATCGCTTTTACAATCAAACTATATCAATCAATCTAATAGCACCTTCAAAACCGCTAAATCTTAAATATGCGGTTGGCTTTGGATACAACTTTTATATATAATGAAAACTCTTAAAAAACTACTTATAATTTGCTTGCTTTTTCCCCTTCCATATATCTTTTTTTATCTTTGTATAAGCTTTGTTCATGCTGATTTTAATTTTGCAAACTGGAGCTGGAATGCAAGAGAAGGTTTAGTGGTTGTGTCTACCGCCTGTTCTATTTTTGCCTTAATGTTTTATTTTTCAACCACTCAATAAATAACTTTTATAAATAATGAAAACATTGACAAAACTTACATTAACATTGCTCCTAATAACTTCCTGCGAAAAAAAAGATAGAACAATGCACGATATGTGTTTACGAAGAGAGATTTTTAAAGAATGTATGGACTCTCTCCCAGCTGGACCAACTTCAACACATTACAACGATTTGGACGAAGTTGTAAAAGAATGCGGAAAAATCGCTTATCATCATAGCATAAAAATAGAATCTGCAATTAAAAATGAATGCAAAGGAAATAGCTATTAAAATGAAAAACTTAACTTTTATATACAATGTTTAAAATAGGATTCTTTTTATTTCTACTGTCTTTTTACCTAATTTTTGCAGGAATAATAATGATTGGAACTGTTAAAATAGTAGATTTAATTCTTAAAATAAAAAAATCAAAAAATGAAACCAATAATTAAAAAAATAGAAAAATATCTTGCTAATTATGCAATTCAAACTAGGGCAATGAGGGCAAGCAAGCTAGAAAATAGCTCAAAATCATTAATAATTGAATGCGAAAAAGAATTGCTAAAATTAATGAGAAGTAGAGAAATTTCTTTAAAAACAATTAAAAGGCTTAGAAAATGTATATCTCCGACAAAGACAAAATAAAGATACTGGTTCCATTACTTTTATTGAATATAGTAGTTAGATACTGCCTCGGCAATAATAAAAAAATAGCAATAGAAGGTGGACTAGAAATAACAGAACAAATGCAAGCTCAATTTGAGGATATTGATAACAAAAAAGCAAAACTTCAATTGCAGGTCAACTCAATTCTTAGTAATTTTGCCAATGATAAACTAATTAGAAGAGCTGGCAGAGTTGCAAAATCTATTGGTATTGACGACTGGATTAACAACAAATATGATAAAACACAATCAGCAAGAGAATTTTTAATTTTAACTAAATTTCTTTTTGAAAAAATAGAGATTAAAGACGATGCAATGAGGAATGAAATTGAAAAAATATTTGAGATATTACTCACTCTTGAAAATAAAAGTGATAAAAGCCTAATTATAAAAAATGGCCAGATAAAAATTGTTAAAATTGGCAATAAAGAATTTGAGAAAATGATTATTTCTTGTGAAAAAGATGCGGATATTTTTTTTAAAAAACTTCTTGACTTATAATTAATATATCATTAATATTATTATATACTAGATGTTAAAAACAAGCTAGTCAAATCGCCTGAAAGGGCTTCAATGATAAAGCGGTTAAGTCTAGATAATTATATTTAATGCTAGACCTCTGGAACGAGCAAGTCAACCTACCATCATCGCTTTGGTAAGTTCAAGGGTTGACAACAGTTAGCCTTCTGTAAAAAGGCAAATATTAACCAAACAATAGTTATATGTGGATTAAAGAAAGAATAATGACTGTAATATTTCTTTGTAGTGTTATGGCTTTTTTAATTACTTCTTTATTTGGAATATTATTACTAATAAATTTTTTATAAATAAAATGGAAGAAAAAACATTAGGGGAAATAAGGGTAAGAATAGATTTTAATGCGTCAGGTAATTCAACTGTGAACGACATAAAAAGAAATTCGGCACAAATGATTGACCTATTAAAACACTTACAAACAGACGGTGGTCAAAGTGAAAAAAATCGCTTGATAGCCATTGCTCAAACCAAATACGAAGAAGCCGCAATGTGGGCAGTAAAAGCGGCAACGGCTTAAGATGTAAAAAGGCGCTTCGCTCAAGTAAAGATGAAGGCGGGAATATCAATAAAATGGTAGAGTTAGCAATAACTCAAAAGCTAGTAATATCACATCTGCAAGCGTGGTAAGAATTCTTGCCAGTTAGTCCTTCTGTAAAAAGGCAACTTAACAACTAAAAAACTAAAATTATGGGAATGTATACCGAATTAATTTTTGGAGCTAAATTGACAAATGAAACTCCAGAACAAGTAATAAATGCCTTAAAATATATAATTGGCGACATTGATGATAAACCAAATGATTTTCCATTGCCAGAAGGTAGATGTGAATATGTTCTAAGAGGCTGTTCTTCCTATTTTGGTGTCAATAGTTCAGTTAGCAAAATGTGGTTTGACGAAACCTCAAAATCTTGGATAATCAGTTCAAGATCAAGTATTAAAAACTACGAAAATGAAATAGAGACATTTTTAAAGTGGATTAAGCCTTACATCAGATCAGGAAGTGGAAGAAGAAATATGTATGCGATTGTCAATGATGTAGTTATTAATTTGGATGATATGATCACAATAATAAAAATGAATGCTACTAAACAGCAATATATTCAATATTATGATGATATTATAAACGGCAGAAAAATAAATTTAAGAAATTGGCTAAAAATTAATAAATAAAACTATGGCAAACTGAAGCTATAAAATCTTAATATAATAATTGACTTGTAATTTTACTATAATATGATAAAAGCAGAAAAAGAGTATCTCAAAAAAGTAGCAGAACTTGGCTGTATAATTTGTGAAAATCCCTATGTTGAAATTCACCACATCACAACAAAAAGAGGCTTTGGCAAAAAAGCAAGCCATTATGATACCTTGCCATTATGTTTTTTGCATCATAGAGGCGGAGAAAAAGGAGTTGCAATTCATCAAGGAGTTAAAACTTGGGAATCAATACACGGCACTCAAATTGAGCTATTAGAAAAAGTTAAAAAAATGTTATGAAACGAATTACTTGGAAAGTAGAAAAAAGAAAATTAGCTGATTTAAAACCTCACCCTAAAAACCCTCGGCAATTTACTGAAAAAGGAATGAAGGATCTTGAAAATTCTATTAATTCAATTGGCTTTATGCAACCGATTAATATTAATCAAGACGGCTTGATTTTAAGCGGTCATGCAAGGGCTATGAAGTTAAAACAAATGGGAGAGA
>JAJTDS010000035.1 GCA_021298605.1 Rickettsiales bacterium | reverse complement strand
TCGGGAATTATTAAGCGATGAAGGCTCTATTTATTTGCATTGCGACTGGCATAAATCTCACCATCTTCGCTTTTTGCTGGACGAAGTTTTTGGGGAGGATAATTTTGTGAATGAGGTGGTGTGGGGGTATCATGCAGGAACATCTCCAAATAAAGGATTGGCTAAAAAACATGATAATATTTTGTATTATCATCGTTACCACCATATCTATACAGCCTACCATCGCCGTCATCAAATTTATAATCTTTTTTTCTTTCATCTGAAATTTCTTGCCTCCATTGATTGAATATAAAATCACTTGTTTTTGAATATGCAAAAATATTATCATGTTTTTTAGCCAATCCTTTATTTGGAGATGTTCCTGCATGATACCCCCACACCACCTCATTCACAAAATTATCCTCGCCAAAAACTTCGTCCAGCAAAAAACGAAGATGGTGAGATTTATGCCAGTCGCAATGCAAATAAATAGAGCCTTCATCGCTTAATAATTCCCGAAGTAAAATCAATCTTTCATACATAAATTGCAAATAGCTGTCGTTTTTCCAGATGTCGTTATATTGAACTTGCTCATATAAAGAGTTTTCCTCGCCTTCCAGCTTTGTCTTTGTGCCTCGAAGCTCAATTTTTCTCAAATAATCTGCTCCACTGTCAAAAGGTGGGTCAATGTAGATTAAGTCCACCTTGCCACGAAAGCCGTTGGTTAAAAGGTTAGAAAGGCATTCTTTATTGTCGCCATGAAAAATGAGGTTATGCCAATTTTTTGCCAAGCTTTCAAACTTCGGCTCTTTGATATCTTCGCTTCCTTCTGTTTTTTCAAGCAGTTGTGCAGGGTAATAATCGATAGTATCTGGAGCTTTTTTGCCAAACCAATTAATATAAGCTCTTCCTTTAGGTGCTTGAACTTTTAATTCTTTCTTTGCTTCGCTCATAAATTAAATAATAAAATCATTAATTTTTAAAAAATCTTTATCACTTGTAGAGATCGTCTCCCCATTTGTGTATAAAACTACATATTTTATCTTATTTTCGTTAATATTGGCAATTTCTTGAACCGCTTTTGCTTTTGCCTTAACATTAAAATCTTCTCTTTCACTTTCTGATTTTATTTCAACAATAAAAACCTCGCCATTTTTCTTTTTTATCAAAAAATCAGGGTAATATTGATGATATTTTCCGTCTTGTCCTTTATATTGAAAGTGAAAATCTGTTTTATCGGGGGTGGTAAGCCCGCCAGTAAAATAAATATCTTCAATGTCTTTTGCTTTTGAATTGGTTATATTTAAAAGCTTTTCAAAGAAATCATCTTCAGGCTTGGAATCAAAATTGTATGGCTCGTAGTGAAATCCATATTGCGAATTATTTGTATTATTTTTAAAAATCGGCGAATTTCCTTCTTTAAACCTGATTGTGTGAAAGTAATATTTGCCATCTTCGCTTTTTTGAAAACCTTCTTCTGTTTTAATAATCGCCATTATTCTTGTTGTTATCTCCTCGATTATTTTATAATTTTTCTTTGATTTGTCAATCTGCTTAAATAATTCTTGCAAGTGATATTGAGGAATTTCAGAATTTTCTTGATAAATTTTTTGCAATTCTTTTAATACTTCAAGATTTTTCAGGTGATATTTTGTTGCAATGATATTAGATGCAAGCAAGAGTGAGATTTTATCATTATTACTAATTCTTTGATAATCTCCCGTTTCTTGAACTTGATTATTTTGTAAATTTGCCGTATTTACAATTATTTCCTTATTTTCAATTTCTGGTTTTTCAAGTTTTAAAATAAAAGGTTTTTCTTTATCTTCAATGATTCTTGATTCTTTTACTTTAATTTCAAGCCTTGGCGGATTTGGTTTGTTAATAGTTAAGATTTGCTCTTTATGGTTTTCGACCTTTAAATTATCAAGAATTGTCACATCTGTGTTATAATTTGCCCGCATTTCTTTACTTAAGACCATCATATTTTTTCTACTTAAATAAATGGTTGCAGGCTTTGTGTTTCCTGCAATTTGCCTTAAACATCTTGTACTTGCTTGCAAGATATAATTATTTGAGCCAGAGCTTTCTGTTATTAATGCCGTTGCAAAAAGAGTTTTGCAGTCCCAACCTTCTTTCCCCATGCCAATTAACAAAATCACTCTTTTCTTATTTTCAGAATTATCGAGAGATAAAAATTCTTGTTCAGTATTTGTTGTCTTGGTTTCGAGTGTATATTTTAAAACAATATCATTAGTAAGTCCTTCTTTAAACAAAGCTTGCTCGATATATGGCCTTAGCCTTTCAAGATGATCTTCATTTTTAAAATAAAAAGCTATTTTTTCATTTATTTTATATTTTGAAAAAAAGTTATTGATAATATCAAAAACCACATCTTTTTCTTCATTTTCAGTATCAAAATTATATTGCTTAACCCCGTGATGTAGGCTTTTTAAAATACCATCTCTTATTCCATCTTCAAGACCATACCAAAAAATAACATCTTTTAACATTTTTTTATCCGCATATGGAGTGCCAGTAGTATTTACAACACAAACAAGCTCTTTATTTTCATGAATGTGATTAATGGTTTCTCTTACTTTTTTTAAATCATCTCCAATTTTATTGCCGTAGGTGTGATGAGCTTCATCGCTAAAAATTGCAAGATTTGGCAAAGATTTAATTGCTTCAATTCTTAAATTTGCTTGCAACTTTCTTTCTTCAAGTAATTTTTGTTGATTATCAGTTTTTACCTTTACTTCTCTAAGTATAATTTTTTCACTATTTAAAACAACAATATTCCACTTACTACCTCTTATCAATGATAAAGTTTTATTATTTCCTGCTTGAATATATTTTACATTTGCAAGAAATTTTCTACACATCTCTGGTGGCAATATTTTTTCAAAAGGCAAAGCAGAAATTTTCTTCAGCGAGTTTTTTAAAATCGTCAAACCCGGTGCAAAAACAAGAGCATTTTGCATAAAATTAAATTCTGTATTTTTTTCATTTTCAATGGCAATAGCAAATTCAATGGCAATAATTGCTGAAATTATATTAGTTTTGCCACTGCCCATTGCTAGGGCAAGAATATAGCTAGGATAATCAAGGTTGATGGTTTCGACTAGAGAGTGGTATTTATTTGCTTTTAATATATTTTCATCTTGGAAATCTGCCAAAACATCATCAATATTCTTAATATATTTAAAGGAATGTTCGGGAATATGGTTAATATTAAGAGCCTTAGTAAAATCTTGCGGAATTGGATAATAATGCTTGTAGAGATCGATGATTTTAGGGGTTTTTTTAACAAAACGAAGATATAAATAGGTTTCAATCGCCTCAAATTGAGCTTTTCTTAGATATTTATATTGCCTTTCAATTGAGTCATTATGAGATTGAATTTTTTGAAAATTTAGAATTTCTTTTACCGTTGAAAATTCTGATTTATAATTTTCTTTCCTCCAAGCAGTTATATCTTCTTTGATTAAAAATAATAAACTTTTTGTGGTCATATAAATTTGAAATGATTAATTGCTTACATTTTTTAGCAAATCTTACCCTTGGGAAGATATTTTAAAGCTATATTCTAAGGCAAAAATAAGTATTTTACCACCCCCTCTAGTCAAGCAAGAGAATGATTGAGTTAAGCTTTTTTGCTGGCAATTGCCTGTTTAATTTCACCAATTGCTTTAGCAGGGTTTAAGCCCTTAGGGCAAGCATTAGCACAATTCATAATTGTGTGGCAACGATATAATTTAAATGAATCCTCGAGAGCATCAAGCCTTTCATCGGTTGCTTCATCTCTGGAATCAGCAATCCACCTTTGGGCTTGCAATAAGGTTGCAGGGCCAAGATATTTATCGCCGTTCCACCAATAGCTAGGGCAAGAAGTTGAGCAACAAGCACAAAGAATACATTCATAAAGACCATCAAGCTTTTCTCTTTCTTCGGGAGATTGTAGCCTTTCTTTGTCGCTAGATTCTGGATTATCGGCTTTTAACCAAGGCTCAATTGATTTATATTGCTCATAAAAATTAGTTAAATCAGGAACTAAATCTTTAACTACAGGCATATGTGGCAAAGGATAAATTTTAACCGCAGATTTACTACAATCACTAATTGCCTTAGTGCAAGCTAAACCATTGGTTCCATCAATATTCATCGAACAGGAACCGCAAATTCCTTCACGACAAGATCTGCGAAAGGTAAGAGAGCTATCTAATTCGCCTTTAATTTTAATTAAAGCATCAAGAACCATTGGACCACAATTATCAAGATCAATCTCAAATTTATCAATATGAGGGTTTTTCTTTTCAAGATCTTCAGGGTCGTAGCGATAAATTTCAAAAACACGAATATTTTTTGTACCTTCTGGAGCCTTGTAAATATTGCCTGCATTTTTATCAATTTGTGAATTTTTTGGAAGCTTAAATTCTGCCATAATTTAAATTTATTTAGTTTTAATTTTACAATATTAGTTACTACTATAACCTATATTTTATAACCAAGATTTAAATTTACTTGCGAAAATTTGTCAACTAAATTTGCTGGCTTTTTATCTTCAAATTCAGTTTGAGTAGATTTATCAACCTTAATTGATAAATACTTCATTCTTTCCTCTAGAATTTTTTTTCCTATCAAGTAATTTTTTCTCTCTTGTGTATTTTTTCTCTTTCCAATATTGATTTTACTATTTCTCAACTGATAACAAACAATTTGTTGAGAGATTTATGATTTTTAATATTTTATTACTTAGTTATTAATATTTTGTTATTTTTTATAATATTTTATCTACCAATAATTGAAAATATTGATAGATAAAAATTTTAGTAAACTCTTTTTTTTGGTGGAAAAGATTGAATATTGTTACTCATTGGCTTTAAAACAACATCACGATAATCGGTTTTTGTGTTGCCATTTTCATCGCACCACATAATGCTGTGTTTAAGCCAATTTTCATCATCTCTATCTTTGTAATCTTCTCGAGCATGAGCACCACGACTCTCTTTGCGGTTATATGCAGATTTTATAGTTACCAATGCTTGAGAGCGAAGATTATCAAGCTCTAAAGCCTCTATTAGATCACTATTCCAAATCAAGCCTCTATCTTTTATTTTAATATCGTTAAATTGATTAAAGATATCATTCATTTGATTTACACCATCAGAAAGCGTTACTTCGGTTCTAAATACCGCAGCCTTTTCTTGCATTGTTTTTTGCATTTTAAGACGAACATTAGAAACAGTGCTAGAACCATTGCTATTTCTTATTTTATCGAATCTCGCAATTGATTCATCGCCAGCATCATTAGCAAATTCTGGATGAGTAGCATTTTGCTTAAGAATTTCACTAGCACGAATTGCCGCAGCTCTACCAAACACAACTAAATCGAGCAAAGAATTAGAGCCTAAACGATTAGCTCCATGAACTGAAACACAAGCAGCCTCACCAATTGCCATTAAACCAACAACAACTTCTGTCTTACCATTTTTAACATTTAAAACTTCGCCTTTAAAGTTAGTTGGGATACCGCCCATATTGTAGTGAACAGTAGGCAAAACAGGGATAGGTTGTTTAGTAACATCCACCCCTGCAAATATTTTTGCGGTTTCGGAAATTCCCGGCAATCTTTCGTGAAGAACTTTTGGCTCCAAATGGTTAAGATGCAAATAAATGTGATCTTTATTGGCTCCAACACCTCTTCCAGCCATTATTTCCATCGTCATAGCTCTTGATACCACATCTCTACTAGCGAGGTCTTTGGCATTAGGAGCATATCTTTCCATAAATCTCTCACCTTCAGAGTTAACCAAATAACCACCTTCTCCTCTTGCCCCTTCAGTTATAAGGCAACCAGAACCATAAACTCCAGTTGGGTGAAATTGAACAAATTCCATATCCTGTAATGGCAAGCCAGCTCTTAAAACCATTGCATTGCCGTCTCCCGTGCAAGTGTGAGCAGAGGTTGCTGAAAAATAAGCCCTTCCATAGCCACCAGTGGCAAGAACAACTAAATGGGCTTTGAAGCGATGCATTGTACCATCAATCATTGATATTGCAGTAACTCCTCGACATATTCCATTTTCCATAATTAGATCGAGGGCAAAATATTCAATAAAAAATTTTGCATTATATTTTAAGGATTGTTGGTAGAGAGTATGTAAAATAGCATGACCAGTTCTATCTGCAGCAGCACATGTTCTTTGAGCGGCACCACCTTCACCGTAGTTTTTTGTCATTCCGCCAAAAGGTCTTTGATAAATTTTACCCTCTTTAGTTCTAGAAAAGGGAACACCATAATGCTCTAATTCAATAATTGCATCTGGAGCTTCGCTACACATATACTCAATTGCATCTTGGTCGCCCAACCAGTCAGAGCCTTTAATGGTGTCAAAAGCATGCCATCTCCAATCATCTTCACCCATATTGCCAAGAGCTGCCGAAATTCCGCCTTGAGCAGCAACAGTATGAGAACGAGTAGGAAAAACTTTACTAATACAAGCAGTCGAAAGACCTTTTGATGCCATACCAAAAGTTGCTCTTAAACCAGCACCGCCAGCACCAACAACCAAAACATCAAATTGATGATCGATTACTGAATAATTAGCAATTTTAGCCATTGATCTATCTCCCATTATTTAAATATTGAATTTGGTTATAAATTTTTAAATTATATTTAGATTATTGTTTTTAAAAAAACCTTATAAAAATAGCAAGTCAATATATTTTACTTTTTTAAAAGCGCAAGAACTTTATTTGCAAAAAATAACAAATTAACAACTAAAAATCAGTATCGGCAATTCCTTTCGCAAGAATTATTCCGCAAGAAATCGCAACATTAAAACATCTTAAATTATTTTTCATTGGAATAAAGATTCTTTGATGAGATCTTTTGTAGACCTCATCTGGAACTCCCGCACTCTCACTGCCAAACATCAAGATATCATTTTTATTGAATTTAAAATTCAGATAATTAATACTTGCCTTAGTTGAAGCCAATACCAACCTAGAATCTTTACTAAAAAGTTCTTGATTATAAAAACTTTCAAAATTTTGATGACGAATAATTTTTGCTTTAAAAACATAATCTAAGGCAGATTTCTTTATTCTATTAATATCAAAAGGAAAACCGCAAGGCTCAATAATATGCAATTCTACATCAATTTATAAAAAATATTTCTAGAAATAAGTAATAGTCTTTTAATAGTTATTTTATAGAATTTAACAAATATTTAACTACATAAAACTAGAATTTGCAAATATAAAACACTTTAAAAAGCAATTTTACAATTGAAATAATTTTATTTTTAAATTTATTGAAGTTGCTAAATAAATTTCAGAATTCAATAAATTATCAAAAATTTTAACAGCTCAATTTCATAATGAGAAATTACTCCAAAAGAAGAAAGGCAAGAATAACAATTATCCTTATTGCAATTTTTTCAATATTTTCGATTGCAACCTCTTCATATTTTGTTAACAAAATCCCTCAATCAGAAATAATTGCCGAGGTCAATGGCTACAAAATATTAAAATCCGATCTACAAAATAAAATTATTGAAGCTTTAGGCAAGGAGTTTATTAATTTTAAAAATAATCACACTTACGAACAAATTAATTTTGATAAACTGCCAAAAGAACTTGTTGAATCTCTAGTTAAAGAAATCTATCTTGAAAATGAATTCATTAAAGAGGCAAAAAAATCAAATATTTCAAAAAATAGAGATGTGAAGCTCGAAATTGAAAAAGAAACTAACAAAATAATCAAAGATTCATTCATTAAAAACACTATAAAAAACGAAGCAAACGAACAAAAAGTGAATCAAAAATATCTTGATTTAAGCCGTGAATTTGAGGGTAAAAAAGAATATAAAATTATAGAATCAACATTTGAAACAAAAGAACAGGCGGAAGAAATTTACAAAAAAATCAGCGACAAGTCAATTAATGAAAATTCAACCACCGAAATACTTCAACATTACAACTCAAAAAAACCAGAAAAACAAAATGATTCCACAAATAAAACACAAAATAATGAAAATATAGAAATAATAAAATTATTTTACAATGGCAATGAAGGTTACATTATTGAAGATAAAATTAAAATTGAAATTTTAAAAATTTTAATCACAATGAAGCCAAATGAAATTTCTGAACCAATTCTTACTAGTAAAGGCTGGCACATCATAAAACTACTCGATTCTCGCTCTGTAAAAATACCTCATATTGAACAGATAAAAGAAAAAATAAAAATCGAACTAGCAACAGAAGCAATAGCAAAAATAAATCGTCGAATCCTTGAAAACACTAACACTATACTTTTTATAAACTTTCGACAAACAAATGAAATTCTAAAACAGAAAAAAAATAAAACAGAAATTTTAGAAAAATCCAAAGATGAAAAAAATGAAAATCAAACCCTTAATAAAGAAAACATTAACAAAAAAGAGGTTTCAAAAAAAGAAAAAATTAAATTACTAGATGAAAAAGAAACAGAATCTTCAATAGAAGATTCACTTACAATAAAAGAAGGGGAGGAAAATACAGAAAATAGTCAAGAAAAAAAGTCAAGAAAAAAAGTAGTGGACAAAAAAATTGATGAAGAAAAAAAGCCTGAAAAAGACGAAAAATTACCAGAAAAAAATAATGAAAAGAAAACAAATCAAAACAAAATCGAACAATAATTCTCCTAATGAAATTTGGCTATATGGGAAGCATCCAGTATTTTCAGCTATTCAGAATCAAAAAAGAGAAATTCATAAAATTATTGTCAGCAAAAATTCAGCTATTGATTTAGAAAAATTTATTGATAAAATAAAAAATTCTCTTGATAAAAAATTTTATCATAAATTAGTTTCACACCTAGAAATTAGCGATATTAACAAAATCGATAATTTAGTTGGTAAAAATAATTTACATCAAGGGTTAATTGCCAATTGCTCTTGCCTGCCGATTAATGATCAATTCAGTTTATTAACTGAAATTTATAAAATTTCTGAGGCGGGGCAAGAATTGCCAAATCTGTTATTGCTTGATCAGCTATCTGATCCTCAAAATATTGGAGCAATCATTCGTAGTGCTGTAAGCTTTGGAGTAAATAAAATAGTTTTTACAAAACATAATAGCCCCAAAGAAAATGCCACAATGATAAAATCATCAGCAGGAACAATTGAAAATGCTGAATTATTTGAGGTGGTAAATTTTAGTAATTTACTAGAAAAACTTAAAGAGCTTGGATACTGGTCAATTGGTCTCGAAGGAACATCAAAAACTAAAATTTCTAACCTTAAAGGTTATAAAAATATAGCTCTTGTTGTTGGCTCCGAGGGTTCAGGAATTCGCAGTTTAGTTAAAAAAAATTGCGATATTCTTGCAAAAATTGAAATCAGCAATAAGGTAGAAAGCTTAAATGCTTCGGTTGCAACAGCAATAGCACTTTATGAGCTTTTTGGCAAAAATTAAAACAAAATATGAAAATTACTTTAAAAAAAATACTTAGCGGAGCGGTCTCAATCACCTCCTTTGCTACAATTAAGACTAAAAAACAATATCCTTTTATTGAAGAAAGCGAAGCTCTTGAAAAAGACTGGCTTGAGCTATATTTTGATATTGTAAAAACTGAAAAAAACTTAAAACAACAAATAATCGAAAATGCAAGAAAACAATAAACATCGTTCCAAATTTCATAATCGCAATAAATCAATATCCGCAAAACAAGTAATGGAAAGATTCGACGATAACATTGAGCAAAATATTAATTTTGCCTCATTAGTAAAAAAAGAGCAAGATTCTCGTTTAAAATGGCAAGATAAGCAATTATCTAGCTACAATTTTAATGTTCGCCTTGGTCAGATTTGTGCATTAATTTACAATATTTTATTGCTCTATTTTATAAAAGATTTAATCAATAACGGAGAAAAAGAGCTTGCAGTCAGATTTTTCTTAATCAATGCTTTGTTATTGATTGTTGCAGTTATATTCACAAGCTTTGAAAGAAGAATAAACTTCCGCAAACCAAATCGCAAAAATTTTGAAAAAAAATTTCAAAAGAAAAATAATCAAAAAAATTAACCAAATTATTTATTAAATTTTATAAAATCTTCTTCAAATAATAACCTTTTAATATTTAGAGGTTATTATTTTTAGAATTTTCTCTTGAAAAATATACCATAATTAACTATATTACAGACATTAAATTTCGCAAATTCTTAAAACTTATTTTAATACAGAAATTTTAATACTAAATATGTCTATAGAAACTTATAAAAATAAAGCACAAAATCATCAAATTATAGAAAAATCATTATCTATAAAGAATTCACCAGACAATATAAGATCAGAGAATCATAGTTTTTTACAATATCTCAATAAAATCCACAAATTCCCAATTCTAACACTAGAAGAAGAGATAGAGCATTCTAATCGTTTCAAAAATTTTAATGACAAGGAATCCGCAAAAATATTGATTCAAAGCCATTTAAGACTGGTTGTAAAAATTGCTAGCAAATTTCGCAACTACGGATTATCGATGGTTGATTTAGTTTCAGAAGGAAATATGGGTCTAATGCAAGCACTAAAAAAATTTGAACCTAGCAAAGGTTTTCGTTTTTCAACTTATGCAATGTGGTGGGTAAGAGCCTCGATACAAGAATTTATTTTAAAATCTTGGTCTCTAGTAAAGATTGGCACCACAGTAGCACAAAAAAAATTATTTTTTAATTTAAATAAAATAAAAAAGAAGCTTGGCGAAACCTCGAATAAAGCAATATCACCCAATAATTTAAAAATAATTTCTCAAAATCTTAATGTTTCAGAAAAGGAGGTTATTGAAATGGACATAAGGCTCAATAATTCCGATAGCTCTTTGAATCAAAAGTTCAGCGAAGAAGAAGAGTTAGAATTTGGAGATACAATAGCTTCTCAAGAACCAAATCAGGAAGAAGTTGCAACTTACAATCAAACAAAATACCGTCAAGAGAATATTTTCAAAAAATCTTTAAAAGTTTTAAATGAAAGAGAAAAAGAAATAATTAAAAACCGCCATTTAATCGAATCCCCGCTAACTCTTGAGGAGTTAAGCAAACTACATCAAGTATCTCGAGAAAGAATCCGCCAAATTGAAGAATCTGCAATCAATAAAATTAAGAAAGAAGTTCTAAGAATCAATCGCCAAAAGCTTTTTATATAAAATGTTTACAGGAATAATTACTCATCTTGGGGTTGTTAAAAAAATTATCAACAATAGAAATCAAGATACCCTAATAACTATTTCATTAAATTTATCTTCAAATCAAAACGAAAAACAAGCAAAAGGGCTTGAAATTGGCTGTTCTATTGCTTGCAACGGCATTTGTTTAACTCTAATTAAAAAAAATCAACTTGAAAATCAAAAATTTGAACTTGATTTTCAGGCATCGCAAGAAACTATTAACAAAACCAATATTCATAAATGGAAAATTGGACAAATCATCAATATTGAATTTTCTTTAAAAATTGGCGATGAGTTGGGTGGACATCTGGTTTCAGGCCATATTGATGAAACCATAGAAATATGCAATATTTTATCAGTTAAAGATTCTTGGCAATTTTATTTTTCAATAACCGAATCAAACAAAAAGTTCATTATTCCTAAAGGCTCGGCAACCATTAATGGAGTCTCTCTAACCATAAATGAAACATCGCAAAACAATTTCATGATTAACATCATTCCCCACACTTTTGAAAATACCAATTTTAAATATTGCAAAATTGGTGATTTATGTAATCTAGAAGTTGATTTAATAGCTCGTTATCTTGCAAACTTAATCAATAAATAACAAATTAGTCAAGTTTTCAACTAGAAAACCCTTGATTGATTAAAATTTTAATCTAATATTCACGAACCTCTACAAATTTTGTCGTTTATAAATAACAAAAATATCAAATAAATTAAAGTCTATGAAAGTTTTTTACGAAAAAGATACAGATCTAAATATCATCAAAAATAAAAAGGTTGGAATTGTTGGCTACGGAAGCCAAGCACATGCCCATGCACAAAATTTAAGAGATAGTGGAGTTTCTCAAATTAAAATTGCCCTTAAGGATGGTTCTTTATCAATTGCCAAAGCTGAAAATGCTGGCTTTGAGGTTGGATCTAACTCTGATGTCGCTAAATGGGCAGATGTTTTGATGGTTCTAACCCCAGATGAATTACAAGACACACTGTGAGAGGGGAATATAGCAAAGGCGGTGGGGTTCCTTGTTTAGTAGCGATCTCTCAAAATAAAACTGGTGACGCCCTGTCAATAGCACTATCTTATGCCTCTGCAATTGGCGGAGCTAAATCTGGAATCATTGAAACCACATTCAAAGAAGAATGTGAAACCGATTTATTTGGCGAACAAGCTGTTTTATGCGGTGGAGTTACCTCACTAATTACTGCTGGCTTTGAAACCCTTGTCGAAGCCGGATACTCTCCTGAAATGGCATATTTTGAATGTCTGCATGAAATGAAATTAATAGTCGATCTACTTTATGAGGGTGGAATCGCGAATATGAGATACTCTATTTCTAACACCGCAGAATACGGAGATCTTACTCGTGGAAACAGAGTCGTTGATTTAAGAAGCAAAGCTGAAATGAAAAAAATTCTTGAAGAAATTCAATCTGGACAATTCGTTAAAGAATTTATAGCAGAAAATAAATCTGGCAAAAAGAATTTTGATGAACTGAGAATAAAAGGCAAAAAACATCAAATTGAAGAGGTTGGCGAAAAGCTTCGCTCAATGATGCCATGGATCTCAAAAAACAAATTGGTGAATAAAAATTTAAATTAAATATTTTACTAAATATAAAATATTTAATTTAAAACCTTTAAGCAAGATTAAACGGTTATTATTTATCAAAATTTATCATTCAAAAGTTTTATTTTTTTAAATTCTGACCATTTAATCTTAATTAGCTATATTTCTTGCCCGTTAAGTGAAATTACATAATTTACTAAATTAATATGAACCTTCATAGTTCGATAATCAAAAATATTCCCAATGAAAATAATCTTGAGAAAGATGAAAACGATATATCAATCATAATTCTTGCTGCTGGTAAAGGAACAAGAATGAAATCCAACCTTCCCAAGGTTATGCATCAAGTAGCAGGAAGAGCAATGCTACAAATCGTTATTGATGAGGCAAAAAAAATAAATCCTAAAAATATAACCATTTTAATATCTGCAGAAATGCAGAAATATCAAAATGAGATAATTAAAAATAATTCTGATATTGAATTGAATTTTGCTCTACAGCTTGAAAGAAGAGGTACTGGCGATGCAGTAAAAATAGCTTTACAGTTTTTACAGCAACAAAAAATTAATGTCGCAGAAAAAATTCTTATTCTTTATGGAGACACTCCTCTATTGACCGCATCAACAATGCAAAAAATCAATAATCAACTTGAAATAATAGATGAAAATAATTTGGTTATTTTAGGTTTTGAAAATCAACAAAAAGATTATCAACAAAGCCCTTACGGTAGATTAATTATCGACAACAACAAATTAATTAAAATAGTTGAATTTAAAGATGCCAATAATGAAGAAAAATCAATTAAATTATGCAACGGCGGAATTATCGCAATAAAAAATAACAACCCCCTTGAATTACTAAACAAAATCGAAAATAAAAATGCTTCACAAGAATTTTATCTTACAGATATTGTCGCTATAGCAAATCAATCTAATATTCATTGTTCGTTTATCATTGTCTCTTCTTTAGAATTACTTGGAGTCAATTCAAAAAACGAATTAGCTGAAATTGAAAAAATAAAACAAGAACAACTAAGAAAACAAATGATGGAATCTGGAGTTACAATGCTTGACCCCAGTACAATATATTTATCTTGCGATACCAAAATAGGAGCAGGTAGCATCATTCATCAAAATGTAATAATTGGTAATAATGTTGAAATTGCAGAAGAGGTTGAAATAAAGCCTTTTAGCCATCTCCAAGGTTGCAGAATAAAATCTCATGCTGTAATTGGTCCTTTTGCTAGAATTAGGGCTCAAACCGAAATTTCAGAATCAACAAAAATTGGTAATTTTGTTGAAATAAAAAATAGCAAAATTGAAAAGTCAAGCAAAATCAATCATTTGAGTTATATTGGCGATAGTTATATTGGAGAAAGTGTAAGTATCGGAGCCGGAACAATTACCTGCAATTATAATGGTTTTAAGAAATTTTATACCACCATTGAAAATAATGCATTTATCGGTTCAAATAGCTGTTTAATCGCCCCCGTAAATATTGGCAATAATGCAATTATTGGAGCTGGAAGTATTATCGATAAAAATGTAAAGGCGAATAGCATTGCAATCTCTAGACCAAAACAAAAAGAAATAGAAAATGGAGCAATTAAATTCAAACAAAAGCACAATAAACCAAACAATTAACATGACTCAATTTGTAATTTATCAACCCGCAAAAAGCTCAATGCAATCAGGAAGAAGAAATTGCCAAAAATGGCTATTATCACCAACAGAATCAATTAAACATAGAACCATAAACCCTTTAATGGGATGGTTTTCAAGCTCAAATACCATCTATCAATTAAAATTAGTCTTTTCCAGCAAGGAACAAGCGGTTGCTTATGCAACCAAAAAATCGCTAAATTTTAAAATAATCGAATCTAAGGAAGTCAAAATTCAACCGAAATCTTACTCAAATAACTTCACCGGTTAAATTAATGGCAATAATCAAAATTCTAGAAGAAAGAATTAATCAAAAGAAAGATGATATTAATTTATTCTTTAACAAAAAATATCAACAATTTTCTGGCAAAACACTATATAATTCTTTTGATATTCGCCATTCGAACAATAAAATAGCAGTAGTTGATAGCAACTGCTTTCCTGCCGGATTCAACAATATAAAAGGGGAATCATTAAAAAAAGCTCAATTAGAAGCTAAAAAATTTCTAAAAAATATCATTCAAAGCGAATCAACAATTTCTGGCAAGAGAGTTGAAGATTTAAAAATCATAATTATTGGCGAAAATCATAGCAGAAACTTGAATTATTTAGAAAATTTATTAACACTACAAAATATTTTTAGCTTTAATGATAACAAAGCAAGAATTGCCAACACTCTCGATTCATTAAATTATGAAAACTATCAAATAATAACCATATCAGAAGATAAAGAAATAAAAATTGAATATCTTGCTTTAAAAAATAAACAAATTCAAACTCTGGAAGGCTTTGTAGCAGATATAGTAATTCTAAACAACGATCTTACTGACGGAGTGCCAGAATTAATAAAAAACAGCAATACAATTATAGTTCCAAATCATAAATTAGGTTGGTATAGAAGAAAAAAATCTTATCATTTTAAAATATACAATCAATTGGCAGAAGAATTATCAAAAATTATCGAAATTGATAGCTGGTTTTTTTCTACAATTATTGACAGTGCTGAAAATATTGACTTTAAGAACCTAATTGGTATCGATAATCTCGCCAATAAAACAGAAAATTTAATCGCTAAAATTTCTGCAAAATATCAAAAATATAATATTAAAGATAAGCCTTACTGCTATATAAAAGCAGATAATGGAACCTACGGAATGGCGGTAATGCCAGTTTTTAGCGGAGATGATATTTTAGAAATAAACAAAAAAGAAAGAAATAAAATGAATGCAATTAAAGGCTCACATTTGAATCATCAAGTAATTATTCAAGAGGGTATTGTAACTCAAGATTTAATTAACAACAAAACTGCCGAACCTTTAATTTATATGATAAATGGCGAAGTTATAGCAAATTTATTTCGCCTTAATCAAAAAAAAGATAATTATGACAACCTCAATAGCAGAGGTGCAGAATTTATTGATTTACAAGATGCAAACCCTGAACTTGTTTCAATTGGAGGATCTAACACCCTTCAAACCTATGAATTACTAGCAAAATTAGGCTCTCTTGCTTCTTCAATAGAAGTAAAATAATTAATTAAAAGCCTGTTATAAATATTAAAACTTATAAAGATAACTTAAATTTACTCCAACTAAAGAAGCCTTATTCGAAACTGAACTTAGAGCCGATTCTTTTATATCAGCTCTAGTTACATCAATTGCAAAGCCATTTTTAAATTTATAACCAACCGAAATTTGAGCTTGATAATCATTAACTGAATAATTTTTAATTTTACTTTTTATATTACGATTGATAAAACTACCACCCATATTCCAATTATTATATCGCAACATCATTGCGGCGGTTGAATATAAGGCATTTCTATCTTTCTCACCAGAAAAATTATTAATTTTAACCAACTCAACAAATGGAACAATTGCCATTCTTCCATATTGCCAAAGATATTCAGAATTTAGAACCATACCAAATTCTCGAGAACTATTTAAAGAATGCTTTACCCCTAAGCTTCTATAACCTAGATTGCTAAACCAATTTTCAAAACCTAGAGTTTTTGAGGTTTTTAAATTGACCGAATAGGAAGATAAGTTGCCGTTATTTCCTGATATAGCTTGATTTTGAGATGCTTGACCACGATTATTTATCGCACTCTCGCTAAGTGGAGTAGTGTCATTAAAAAAACTATTAAGGCTTATTTGACTATTTTCTAATAAAATATTTAAATTACCCCCTATTTTTTCTCGCAGATTGTAATCTTCGGTGAAATCTCTAGTAAAAACCCCCAATTTCTTTGATTTAAAATGAGCAGTTCCAAAAGTTGGGTCAAACTTTCCAATATTTGCTGTTAAGTCTTCATTTTCGAAATTAATTTTGATTTCCTCGGCAATGAGACCCATTCTATCCAACATTCCTACTGAACGACCATTTTGCAATATTGTACGATATCGCTCTGGAAATTCTGTATTTCTTGTCGTGATAACATTGTTAGGTTGCAATCTCCAATTAGTTTTAATTTGCCAAAATTGGTTGACATGAAGATTACTATTATTTTCAACATAAAAAAATGAGTTATTTGGTTTAAGATTATTGGATGTTTTTCTTGAATAAATATGATCGCTACGATTCTCGATCAGAATATCTCCTGACAAAAATGGATATTTTAAATCATCTTCTGACCTTGCAGAAATTGAATAGGAGGCGATTAAGAAGTAAAAAGATTTTGCGATAATTATCTTTATTATTTTACGATTCATGATATTGAATTTATTTTTGATGATCATTTTAAATTATTATTTTAATTAACATTACTTAAATTTAATAAGTTTTTAAAATTTTTTGGAGAAATAGTTTTATCAATTGGTAAAGTAACGATTATCGTGGTTCCAACACCTTCTTTGCTAATAATTTTTATTGAACCATTATGCAAATCAATAAAATTTCTACTTAGATATAATCCAATACCTGTCCCAGAAACCCCCAAACTATTGCCAGCTCGAAAAAACTTTTTTCCAACATCCTCAAGCTCGGAGCTTGGTATTCCTATGCCACTATCTATTACCTTAATTAAAACCTCTTCCTGATTAGACTTGCCAATAATTGATATTTCTGAATTTTCATTAGAATATTTCATTGCATTAGAAATTATATTAGTAAAAACATGGTCTAATAGCCTTTGGTCGGCAAAAAAGCTATTTGGCAAATCATTAATATTGATATTTACTCTTAAATTGCGATTATTAGCAATATTACCACTTCTATCCACAATATCAATTATTAAAGATCGTATATCAAAATATTTTTTATTTGGCTGAATTTGATTGGGATCGCTATCTAATTTTGCAAGATTAATAGTGCTATCTATTAAGCCCGTCATTCTTGAGACACCATTTTTTATTTTTTCAAAATCTTTTTCAATATTCCCATCATAAATTGCAATATTTTTCAATTTTCGTATCAGTAACTCTCTAGTGCTATCAATTATTTGCAGTGGAGTTTTAAATTCATGAGAAACGGTTGCAACAAATTCATTTTGTGTTTTTCTTAATTCTTTTTCCTTTCTCAATGCATCTTTTAATTGATGAGTTTTTTCAGTTAGTTGATGATTGGTTATCATAATTTTATCAATCGAACGGGAACGATCAACCGCAATAGCAAATTGATCCGCTATCATTTCGATCATTTCTATTTCATCAACCAACCATTTTCTTCTTTCATTTTGATGAATATATATACCATTATTAACTTGATTATTAATTTTACTAATAACGGATATTTGCGAAACAATTCCAAATTTTTGACAAATATCCTGAATAGGAGTAAAATTATGATCAAAAATTACATCTTCAACAAAAATTGACATATTCTGCTTTTTATCACTATATTCATTGTTTTTTGTCCATAATTTTTTATATAACTCATTCTGAAAATGAAGATATTTAATTAAATCTTGATATTCTTGAGAAACTAAATCTTTTTGATGATTCTTTTTTATTGATTGAGAAATTATTGGTCTTATTGATTTATTACAATTCTCAACAACAAAGTTAGTATTAGAACCATCTTCAAGATCATGAATTAAACATCTATCAACTTTAAAATGCTCGCATAAAATTTTAGCAATTTTTTGTGCTATTTCCTCAATTTCAATATCAGAAACCACCAAATAACTTATTGATCTTAGTAATCTTTCATTTCTAAGCATCCTCTCAAGATTACTAACAAAGCCAGAATTTTCAATTTGCGAAACATAATCTTTGCTTCGTTCTTTTGCTACTTTTTGAAATACGATAGTTGCAAATTTTTTACCTGAAATTATTTTTCCGGGATTGAAATTAATATTGAAAGATTCTTGATAATCAAAATTTCTTGGCAATAAACCCTTAATATCAATAATTACAGAGCAAAATTTGAAATTTTTTACTGCTTTAATTAGCTTTGCATATTCATGATATTGAAGAGACTCGCAATTTAGATCAATATGTTTAAATAGAAAATCAAAATCTTTACCAACCACTAAAAAATGCTCAACATTAAACAAATTAAGAAATGTTTTGTTGGCATAAGTAATTGAAAAGCAGTTGGGATTAGATGAATCCGAAGTGCATAAAATTGCAGGTTCTTCCTGCTTAGATATTTTTTTAATTAACTCAATGACATAATCAGCCTCTGCTCTATCGATGTCTGATATTTCAAATTCTTCTTGCATCAGCTTTAAATGATTGTGCTTATTTAGTTTAGTGATTAATTAATTACAACCTGATTGCAATTACAATATTTTATAATATAAAGCTATGATTTTGTTTGCAAGATATTAGCTATTTTTTCTAGAATTAATTTTTTAAATGAGCCATTGCGGAAAAATAATGCAATAGTTCGTTTTGGAGGGTTGTTAATTCTGCGATAAACTATCTTATCATAGTCATTAACAGCAATTTCTGGCATCAAGGTAATTCCAGAATTACAAATCACCATCTGCCTAAGGGTTTCTAGGCTTGTTGCCTTAAAGTTTTCTTCGTGAAGATCGATCATTGAACAAAATTCCAATGCTTGATTTCTTAGACAATGGCCATCTTCAAGCAATAATAACTCTTCATCTTTAAGATGATTATAGTCAATAACTTTATTTTTTGCCAAATGATGATTATTTGGCAATGCTAACAAAAATTCTTCGCTAAAAATTGTTATTGATCTTAATTTATTATCATTATCAAACTTAGAGCCTCTGGCAAGAAAGGCACAATCTATCTCTCCATTAATTAATTTTTGAATTAATTGATCGGTTTTTTCTTCAATTAAAAATAATTTTAACTTGTTAAATTGTTGATGAATTTTTTCAACTGCTTTTGGTAAAAAATAAGGTGCCAAAGTTGGAAATGCCCCTATTGTTAACAAGGTTTCTTCTGGATTTTTGTAATTGACAGCAATTTGCCTTATTTCATCTACTTCTCGACAAATATCTCTAGCCTTATTGATAATTTGAGCTCCAACATCAGTAAGTATAACTTGCTTATTACTTCTTTCAAAAATTTTTACCCCTAATTCATCTTCCATTTTTTTAATCTGCATTGTTAGAGTTGGCTGACTAACATTTGATTTAATTGAAGCCTTAGAAAAATGCTTTAAATCAGCAACCGCTACTAAATATTTAAGATCTCGCAAATTCATTAACTATTTCATCAAAGCATAGGATAAAATTTTATAACATAATTTTGCTGTCATAAAATCGCAAGAATGAAGATGTTTTACTGGAGCAAGCTCAACAACATCGGCACCAACAAAATTACTAACCTTACTAGCCTCTTTTATAATATCTATTGCATCTTCCCAAAAAAAACCTCCCGGTTCTGGAGTTCCCGTAGCCTGCATTAAACTAGCATCAAAACCATCAATATCAAAAGTTAAAAATACTGGCCTGCCTTTTAATGGGGCAACAATTTTTTTGATATCCCAGCTTCTTCTATCTTTTGCGAAGTGAATTTTTATTCTGTCGCTATTTTTTTCTAAATAAGGTATTTCACTAGCAGATATATTACGAATTCCGCAAGAAATTAAAGTTGAAATATCGTTATCCATAACCCTTCTAAGAGCAGATGCATGAGAATAATGCTCGCCATCATAACCATCTCTAAGATCAGCATGAGCATCAAAATGTAAAATTGCAAGATTGGGGTATTTTTTAACAAAAGGACGAATAGAACCTGCGGTTATTGAGTGTTCGCCACCAAGAATTAAAGGAAATTTATTATAATCAAGAATAGTTTCGGTAATTGATTCTATTTGCTTAAGTGCTTCAGGAATTGATTTTTTATTGATTTTTACTGGCTTAGCAGTAATTACTCCATATTCTTTGCAAGGCTCACACCAGAACTCTTCGTCAAATAATTCAACTTGATGAGATGCTTTAATTATTGCTTCTGGACCTTTTTTAGTGCCACCACCATAACTAACTGATTTTTCTAAGCCAAAAGGAACGACGACGACTTTAGCATTATCAATATTACCATTTTTATATTTTTCAGCTATACCTAAAAAGCCTTCCTCTTGTTTAAATATAGATATTTTATCAGCTATTGAACTAGACTTATTTGCTTTTTTTTGATTGCTTTTTTTGATATCGTTTTTTTTAACTTGTGTTTTCGTATTTCTTATTTTCATAAATTTATATTTTATACCATAAACATTCCGCCGTTAATATGCAAAGTGTGCCCAGTAATGTAGGATGCTTCTTCGCTCGCTAAAAAAGCAACTCCATTTGCTATATCAATTGGCAAACCCATTTTTCCAGAAGGAATCTTATGTAAAATGGCTGTTTTTTGTTGTTCTGTAAGAATTTCTGTCATTGGGCTTTCTATAAAACCCGGAGCAATAGAGTTAATTGTAATCCCACGACTAGCAATTTCTTGTGCCATAGATTTTGACATTCCTATCATTCCCGCCTTAGAGGCAACATAATTAGATTGCCCTGGGTTTCCCGTAACTCCAACAACTGAAGAAATATTAATAATTCTACCATATTTTCTTTTCATCATTTTTTTTATTGCATCGCGATTAAGCATAAAAGTTGAGCGAAGATTGATATCAATAACCGATTCAAAATCTTCATCTTTCATTCTTAAAATTAGATTATCTTTAGTGACACCAGCATTACAAATTAATATATCGATCTGCCCAACCAATTCTTCTGCCTTGTCAAATAAAGCACCAACACTTGCCTTATCTGCTAAATTACAAGTAGCAATTTGATGTTCTCCGTTGCTATTATTGGCTAAAGAAGAGATTAATTCTTTTAGCTTATCTTCTTTAGTTGAAGATAAAACTAACCTTGCTCCTTGTTTAGCAAGTGTTTTAGCAATTGCATTGCCAATTCCACCAGTTGCACCAGTAATTAGAGCATTTTTATTTTTTAATGAAAACATTTTATTTAAAGTGATTATTTATTGCTGATTTTTAATTGAACTTGAATAATATTCTTTTTATTTAAAAAACAAATATTTATTTTAATAATTTAAATTTCAACGATACTCAAATTTAACACAAAACTAATTACCCCAGAAGTCTATTTATCAATAAATTCAATTAGTTTTTTAGCGATTTCATTTGAATATATTTCAGCACCTTCATTATTAAAATGAGCCCTATCATAAAAATAATTTAGATCATATGTTTTGATGTAGCCATAAGGAATAAAAATATTTGGATTATTTTTTTTAAAATGTTCCAATTCATTAACAAATGGCATAACTTTATCGGAGATATTGCAAGCAACGGGGTTAAAAATCAATGCAACCTTTAAATCGGGGTGATTATTGGCAAATTTCTTAATTTTCTGAAGCTCTTTTCTAAAACTCAAAATATTATCCTCTAAATTTATAAAATCCTCAACAATAAATTTTCCACAATTACCAACGGGAATGATATCATTCATCTTATCATAAAGAGGGAGCCAGCCTTTTTCTTTATCAAAAAAACTAGCAATATTCTCTTGATTGACACCAGAATTATTTAAAAAACCTTCATAAAACGAAAAGTTTTTAAGATATTGATGAGGAAATATTTTATAATATAATAAATTTACAAAGTCTTTTCTAAAATAAAGCGAAGGAATGTTATAAAACATTTTCCACCTGTGGCTATATAAGGATTCTATATTCTCATTTAATTCATTGCTAAATTTATGTTCAATAATTTTTGGCAAGCCGTATGCTGAAAAATGAAAAATTAGATATTTTATATTTTTATTATTTTTTAAATAATAGTCTGCAATCTCTCTATGACCATTCCAACTAATTTCAGCAGTAATTGATAAATTAATAGTTTTGTGATTTTTAAAATAATTGTCAATAATACTAGGCTTTAGACCATACAAACCAGAAGAATCACCAACTATTAATATATCAGATTTTTGATTAAGAAGGAAAAAATTTTTAACACTAATCATTTTTTTTGTGAAAGCCTCTTTTTTAAAAAAAGACATTTCTAAAATATTTTCCGCCTTTATTGTTCTTAACAAATTTTCATAATTATTCATCAAAAACACCGTTAATTCAATCGCCAGAATCAAGAATATTGCCAATAATAATTTACCAAAAGAGCGAAAAATAACTGACATCTAAAATTGAAAATAAATAAAATTATAACTACCGCGAGATGCTAGAAACAAAGTTAAGTAAAACATAGAAACAAATAAGCTAATTTTAACAAAACCTCTAAATTTAGGATATAAATCAACAAATTCACGGTTTCGTCTATAGCCAATAATATCAGTAACTAAAATCGGTAGAACAAAAATTAATAAACCATATAATAATTTTATAAACTCTGGAGTGGGGCTATTTTTTAAGAATATAATTTCTTTAATTTGCAGAAAACTGCTAGAAATATCAATAAAATCATTAAGTGTTTTTGACCAAAAAATCATCATTCCGTAGGAAATCAGAAAAAACATTATCGTTATACTAAAAAAATTGCCAATTTTTTTTCCTAGAATGAAGGGGAGAATTTTATGAAGCGGTATAATTTTATAAATAATCACCAATGTTGAAAAAAATAAACCGTATAAAATATAGAAAATACCAGCTCCGTGCCATGCTCCAATTATAAACATAGTAAAATAAAGATTAAAAATATTTCTGACTAAAGAGCATCGACTACCTCCCATTGGAATATAAATATAATCTCTAACCCAATTAGAAAGAGTAATGTTCCATTTCTTAAATAAATCGCTCGGATTGGTAATTAGTAACGGGTTTAAAAAATTCCTACTCAACTTAATAGAAAAGAGTTTGGCAACTCCTCTCGCAATATCACAATAGGCACTGAAATCACAATAGATTTGATAAGAAAAGGCAATGGCAAGAATTA
>JAJTDS010000034.1 GCA_021298605.1 Rickettsiales bacterium | reverse complement strand
TATTCTTGAATATTTCTTGAGATTTATTTATAGGCTTTTGGGTTGATTTTGCGACGGTCTCATATTAGTTTTTTTAATTTCAATATTTAGTTCTCTTAGTTGTTTTTGATTAACTTCTTCAGGAGAATTCATCATTAGATCTTGTGCCTTGCCATTCATAGGAAATGGTATTACTTCACGGATATTTGGTTCGTCGGCTAGAAGCATAATGATGCGGTCAATTCCGGGGGCAAGTCCACCATGGGGAGGAGCTCCGTATTTAAAGGCATTAATCATTGCTCCAAATTGTTTTTCTACAACTTCAGAATTATATCCAGCAATTTCAAAGGCACGATACATAATTTCAGGCTTGTGATTTCTTATTGCTCCTGAACAAAGCTCAACACCGTTGCAGACTATATCATATTGAAATGCTTTAATATCAAGTGGGTTTATTGAATTTAGGGCTTCCATACCGCCTTGTGGCATTGAGAATGGATTATGAGAAAAATCAATTTTTTGAGTTTCTTCATTCATTTCATACATTGGAAAATCAACTATCCAGCAAAATTTATAGATATTATTATCAATTAAATTAAGTTCTTGGGCGATTTTATTTCTTACTAACCCAGCAATCTTTGAAGCTTCGTTAATTGAACCGCAAGAAAAGAAAACTGCATCCCCAGAGTTTAAATTTGCAGTTTGCTGTAATTCTTTTAGTTTTTCTGGGCTTAGAAATTTAGCAATTGGGCCTTTGGCTTGATTATTTTCATCAAAGATTATGTAGGCTAAACCCTTGGCACCATTAATTTGGGCGAATTCTATCATTTTATCAAAAAATGAACGAGTATGATTGGCGGTGCTTGGAGCTGGAATAGCTCTAATTAAAGCTCCACTCTCAATTGCTTTGCTAAAAATAGAAAAATCTGAATTTTTAAAAATTGCAGTAGCATCAGTAATGATTATAGGGTTTCTAAGGTCTGGCTTATCGCTACCATATTTTAATATTGCTTCTTGATAAGGAATATGAGGCACTTTATTATTGTCAACTTGCTTACAGCCAAAATTTTTGAAAATATTAACAATTACTGGCTCAATGGTGGCAAAAATATCTTCTTGAGTAACGAAAGACATTTCAATATCTAGTTGATAAAATTCAGGAGAGCGATCGGAACGAAGATCTTCATCGCGAAAACATGGTGCAATTTGAAAATAGCGATCAAAGCCCGAAACCATTAATAATTGTTTAAATTGTTGCGGAGCTTGGGGTAGAGCATAGAACTTACCGTGATGTAAACGGCTTGGGACAAGATAATCTCTTGCTCCTTCTGGTGATGAAGCGGTCAGAATTGGGGTTTGAATTTCTAAAAAGTTTCTTGCTGTCATTTCCGCTCTAATTGCTGATATTACTTGACTTCTTAAAATTATATTGCGATGAGTTTTTTGTCTTCTAAGGTCAAGAAAACGAAATTTTAGCCTCAATTCTTCAGGATAAGATTCTTCATCATTGATTTGAAAGGGGATTTGTTCGGCAGGAGATTCAATAATCATTTCCTCGACTGAAATTTCAATTTTACCAGTAGGAATGTTTTTATTGATTGCTTCTTGATTTCTTAAAATAACCTTTCCAATAACTGTAATTACTGATTCTAGCTTAATTTTTGCTATTTGCTCAAGATCTAAATTATTGTTTTGCTTGTCAATTACTAATTGAGTGATACCATAATGGTCTCTTAAATCAATAAATATAAGGCTTCCATGGTCTCTCTTAGAATGAACCCAGCCAGAAAGCTTGACATTATTATTAATATTATTTTCTGTAAGTTCTGAGCAATTATGGGTGCGATATTGATGCATAGTAGATTGATTAATTATTTTGTTTATTTTATCAAATTTAATTTGGCTTAAAAGCTTTTAATAATATTAATAAAAGCCTAAAAATCAATAAATATTATTAGAATAATGACTTAAATAAAATTTTATTTCTTCTCAAAAACCATAATATAATTCACATCAATATTTTGATGGCTTTGTTGCCATTGATTTTTTATAATTGAATATTCAAAACCACAAATTTCTTTTAACTCTAATTGATAATTGCTGGCAATTTGATTAATTTCAGATGGTTTAAGAAATTTCCGCCAATCATGAGTGCCAATTGGAAGCCATCTTAATACATATTCAGCAATAAATTTAGCGGTTAATAATGATTTTATATTGCGATTAATTGTAGCAATGAAAATTAAAGACCCAGATTTTGCAAGGCTAGAGCAATCGCTAATTAATTTTTCAATATCAGAAACATGTTCAATTACCTCTAATGCTAAAATAACATTAAATTTTTGTTGTGGAAATTGGGTTAAATATTCTTCGCTTGAAGCCTTCAAATAATTGATTGCAACTCCTGTTTTTTCGCTGTGAATTTTTGCAACTGCAATATTTTTTTCGCTAGCATCAATTGCTGTTATTTCTGCCCCCATTAATGCTAATGGTTCGGCAACTAAACCTCCTCCACAACCAATATCAATAATTTTCAATGCTTGATTTTCACGATAATTAGTAAAAATCTTTTTAGAATTAGTGTTTTCTTGAAGGTTAAAATATTTTTGTAAATAATTTTTAATATAATTTATTCTTGTTGGATTAAAAAGATGCAATGGCTTAAATTTGCCGTTTTTATCCCACCATTCATCGGCAATTTTGCTAAATTTCTCAATTTCAATTGGGTCGATGGTTGATTTTTCTTGATTATAATGATTGTTCATAATTTAAATTTTGCTAAATTGAGCGACTATATTCGCGAAATCTTGCTGTTGCATAAAATATTCGCCAATTAAAAAACAATTAATTCCTAGGCTTTTTAAATGTTTTAAGATATTGATATCGTTGATTCCGCTTTCACTAACAACAAGATAATCATCTGGAATTTGCGGTAGTAATTTTATTGAATTTTCAATATCGACTTGCATGGTTTTAAGGTTGCGATTATTGATTCCAATAAGTTTGCTTTTTAGTTTTAAAGCCCTTTCTAATTCTTCTTGATTGTGAATTTCAATTAATACCGATAAGCCAGATTCAAGAGCAATTTCTTCTAGTTCTGCGAGATTTTTATCATCTAACATTGCTACAATTAGCAAAATTGCATCTGCACCGAGCATTTTTGCTTCATATATTTGATATTTACTGACAATAAAATCTTTTCTTAATATTGGTATATTATGGTTTTCTCTAACTTCTCGCAAATATTTATCACTTCCTAAGAAATATTTTTCATCAGTGAGTATAGAAAGGCAAGTTGCACCGTTATCTTGATAGATCTTAGCAATTTCGAGGTGATTAAAATTATTGCGAATAATTCCTTTTGAAGGTGATGCCTTTTTTAGTTCGCAGATCAAAGCAGTTTGATTTGCTTGTTTCTTTGCTTTTAGAGCATTAAAAAAGAGGTTCGGAGTAAAATTTTGATATTTAATATTTTTACAAATATTGTCAAGAGATAGATTTTTCTTTCTTTCTCGCACTTCAATAATTTTATCTTGATAGATTTTTTCAAGAATGTTGGTCATATTTTAAATATTGAAATCTAAACAGGTAATTCTATTGCGAATAAACCTTGATATATCAACAGCTTCTTGATATTGGGAGGCTGATATATTAAAATAATCAAGATTATAATCAATTGCAAAATGATTAAAAATATTTTTTAATTCACTAGAAGGTAAATATATTTTACTTAGCTTTTGCCTGATTGCAAGCCATTTTTCTTTAGTTATTTGATTAAAAACATTGCTTTTTTGCAGAATATTTATTTTTAAATTATATTCTTTTTGGCATTGATTTGCTATCTCTGAATCAAAGAAATTGGCTATTTGGCTGTGATTAAAGCTTGCATCTTTTAATTTTAAGATTTCTGGGCTATTGATGATTTTTTCTTGCAATTCTAGGGAAGTAAAAATGGTGCTAGCTATTTGTCTGCCATGATAAATTTTTTTAAAAATATCGTAATATCTCATTTGTAGAGTATGAGCAATTAAATGTTCAGATTGGCTGGCTGGATAAGAGCCTTTTGCAATAGTCATTGCCTGACCAGATTTTAGTAGCATTTTCATTAATTTATCAATAAAATCATTATCTTTAAGGTTAAAATTATGAAAATTTTTTCTTAAATTATAGGCATCGTCGCTAATGAAATCAATTGCCTCTTGATAAAAAGTTGTGTTAAATAATAAGTGTGATAAAAGCCAGTCAAAATAACAACTATAAAAAGCTAGTAAATCAGCTATTCCTGCTTTATTTAATGCTTGTGGAGCCTTTTTTATTAAATAATTGTCAATAAAAACTGCAATTGCTTGTTTAGTTGTGATGCTCTGTTTATGATTATCAACGGTTAAAGAGCTATTTGCTGATAAATATCCATTCATCGATGTTGCGGAGGGGCAGATTATATAAGGAACATTGATTTTAAATCCAGTAAATTTAGCTAAATCATTAATTGTACCACTACCAATTGCAATTATTAAGTCGATTTGATTATTTTGTTTTAGTTGATCGATAATTTTATTCGCTAATTCGATTTTATCATTTGCTTCTTCAATAATAATTTTATCATTAAATATTGAAAATAAGGCTTCAGTAAAGATTTCTGGCGAAGAATCGATGATATTACAATCGCTAATTAGAGTGATATTTTTATATTTCGGATAATTTTTATTAAGCCATTTATTAAGATTAGCAAGGCTATTATATTCAATTTTAATATCATTAAAATTATAATTTGTTAAGATATTTTTCATTAATTGTGATTAGTTAAAAATCCTTCTTCAAAATATGTTACAGGAATATGTCCTCGTACTAGTATGTATCCGCTACGAAATAGTGTTTTATAATAATAAACATCATCTCCGGGGTAATAATGACAACCAAACATTTGATAGCCTTGATCACCATATAGCTCTTTTTTTGTGCTTGAAACACTATAAAATAATTTATAAGCTTCGTTTTTTTCATATTCTGACGGAGCAAAACAGCCAATTTGTTGCAACATTCCAAGGCATGAATTGAGGGAGGTTAGAATAAGGATTAATGCAATTTTCTTCATAATTTTTGAGATTGATTTGAGATTGAAGGTAATATAATTCACAACAATTTCAATGCAACAAATCTTTTTATTTTTTCAAAAGAAAATTATTCTAAAAGGCAACAGGTTTTTAGTCTTATAAATCGCATTAGTTATAAACGGCAATCTACAATTATTTTATTTTAATTAAATAAAGATGGTTTTTAATTATAAGGTTGCTGATTAATGTTGATCGATATGTGATCTAATTTTTGGTTTGCTTTAAGTTCCGTTATTAATTTATTGCGAATTGAGTTGTTGAATTCGCCTAATTCATCGAGTATTTTTAGTAAGTTTTGAGCTCTTTGAGGTAATATTTTTTGTTCGTTTTGTGGTTTTTTTATTTGTTGAATATTCATATAGTAGTTAATTTTTTAATATAAACAATTTTTACCGAACACTCTAAAATGAAAATTTTAATAGTCAAATAATTTATTTAGAGTGTTTGGCTTTGCTGGGTTGAATTATCGTGAGTAAAACTCTGTAATTAAGCTTGGTTGCATTTCTACTGCATAAGGAACTTGTGAAAATTCTGGCTTAGAAGTTATTTTGATTGCAAAATTTTCTTTATCAAGCTGTAAGTAAGAAGGAACATCTCTTTCCATTTTTTGTAAGGCTTCGATAACAATAATTAATTTGCGAGATCTTTCTCTAACTTGAACAATATCGCCAATTTTCAAGCGATAAGAAGGAATATTGACAATTTTTCCGTTAACAGTAACATGTTTATGATTTACAAATTGTCTAGCTGCAAAAACAGTTGGCACAAAATTAGCACGATAAACAACAGC
This sequence comes from Rickettsiales bacterium, assembly GCA_021298605.1. Taxonomy (GTDB): domain Bacteria; phylum Pseudomonadota; class Alphaproteobacteria; order Rickettsiales; family UBA1997; genus JAJTDS01. The sequence continues at coordinate 6,140 of JAJTDS010000034.1, read as the reverse complement.
ATCAAGCCTGCTTTCAAGTAATCCGATGAAGTTTTCACTGACATCTCCCTTTAAACGGTTAGCAAGAGTAAAAGTATTGAAGAATTGCTTTTCAGAAATATTGCCATAGTAAAATTTTAATTTTTGTTTGGCTTTTAATTGGTTTCCGTAGTCACTAACTCTACCACGAGAACTTGCTCCATGTTGACCAGGGCGATAATTTTTTTTATTAAATGGGTCATTTGCTTGACCCCAAAGGCTTGCACCAATTTTACGGCTGATTTTTTTCTTAGCGTTTATTCTTTTAGACATTTTGATTTAATTTTGAGTTAACTATTTTTTTATAGGATATAAGTAAATAGATATTGTGTTGGCATTTATTTTGCCATAATCACTCAATGTATTTTGATAATTTTCCCTATAAATTTTCTTTAAATTTATTGGTATGAATTAATATTTAACAACTAATTTTAAAGAAAGTTTAATATATTTAATATATTAGGTCGCCCAAGTTAAATGTTTTTATTAAGAAGTCAATATTAACTAGATAATTTTTTAAATTTCTTCAAAATTTGTTTATAAATGGAGCATTTTATAACATTAATATTTCTTAAATTTTTATTTTTTAATATTAATTATCTTGAAAAAGCAAAATAATTGATTAGCTAAGTTTTGTCGATAATTTCTTAAATTTTATTTTTACTTGCTTATGAATTTTGAAAATTATACAGAAAAAACTCAAAATATTTTACAAAAATCTCAATCTTTGGCTTTGGCTAATAATCATCAAAAAATAATGCCTGAGCATTTAATAATGGCAATGTTGGAAGCTGAAAAAGATCTAATAATTAAAATTATTAACTTGTGTAGTGGTAATTTTGCTTTGCTGAATGCCGAATTAAAAAACTTTTTAGATAAAGTCGCTAAAGTTTTTGGTTCAGGAAATGTTACGATATCCGCAGAAACAGCAAGAATATTATTGTTGGTAGAAAAAATCGCCAATCAAAATAATGATCAATTTATTACTGTTGAAAGATTGTTTCAAGCTATTTTAGAAGATGAAAATAACAATGGAGCATTGATAATTAAGGGTTGCGGTATTTCAATTGCAAATTTAAGAGAGGCGATTAAAAAAATTCGTGGTAATGCAAGGGCTGATAGTGCAACTGCGGAGGGCAATTATCAAGCTCTAGAAAAATATGCAGATGACTTAACAAAAAGAGCAAGAGAAGGCAAGATAGACCCTGTTATTGGTAGAGATGAAGAGATAAGAAGGGCGATTCAGGTTTTGTCTCGCAGAACTAAAAATAATCCTGTGCTAATAGGAAATCCGGGGGTTGGAAAAACAGCGATTGTTGAAGGTTTGGCCCAAAGAATTGTTAATAATGATGTTCCAGAAAGTCTTAAAAATAAAAAGCTTATGGTGCTTGATTTGGGAGCTCTGGTTGCAGGTAGTAAATTTCGTGGTGAATTTGAAGACAGATTAAAATCAATATTGCGAGATATTGAAAATAAAGAACAAATTTTACTTTTCATTGATGAATTGCATTTATTGGTTGGTGCGGGCAAAACCGAAGGAGCAATGGATGCATCTAACTTATTAAAACCAGCCTTAGCAAGAGGTTCTTTGCATTGCATAGGTGCGACAACTCTTGATGAATATCGTAAATATATTGAAAAAGATGTTGCTCTTGCTCGTAGATTTCAGCCAATTTTTACCAACCAACCAACAATTGAAGATACCATAACGATTTTAAGGGGAATCAAAGAAAAATATGAAATGCATCACGGAATTAAAATCAAAGATTCTGCTCTTATTGCTTCTGCAGTAATGTCTGATAGATATATTACTGATAGATTTTTGCCAGATAAAGCAATCGATTTAATTGACGAAGCTTCTAGTGCTGTTAGAATAGCTATAGATTCAAAGCCTAGCGAATTGGATGAAATTGATCGTAAAATTATTCAGTTAAAAATAGCGATAGCTGGCTTAAAAAGGGAAGATGATGATTCTGCTAAAAGGAAGTTAGAGGAAATAAATCAAGAACTTACTTCGTTAGAAAAAAAATCACTTGAAATGACGACCATTTGGAATTCTGAAAAATCAAAGCTTGGAATGGTAAATGAATTAAAAGCTAAAATTGAAAATGCTAAATTTGAACTAGAGAAAGCCCAAAGAGAGGGAAATCTTAGTAAGGCTGGTGAATTGGCTTACGGCTCTATCCCACAATTGCAAAAAGAGCTTGCCAATATTGAAAAGGATGTTTCTTCGAATTACAATTTGCAAGCGGTTGACGAAAATGATATTGCTAAAATTATTGCCAAAATCACAGCCATACCAACTGATAGATTGATGACAGGAGAAAAAGAAAAATTATTAAAAATGGAAGAATTGCTAAAACAAAGGGTGGTTGGTCAAGATGAGGCATTAATTGCTATTTCTAATAGCTTAAGAAGATCAAGGGCGGGGTTACAAGATCATCAAAAGCCAATTGGCTCTTTCTTATTTCTTGGTCCAACTGGAGTTGGTAAAACGGAAATCTCAAAAGCTCTTGCTGAATTTATTTTTAATGATGAAACCGCAATGCTAAGAATTGATATGAGTGAATTTATGGAAAAACATAGTGTTGCAAGGTTAATAGGTGCTCCTCCCGGTTATGTTGGTTATGAACAAGGCGGAACCCTTACCGAGGCAGTTAGAAGAAGGCCTTATCAGGTTATATTATTTGATGAAATAGAAAAGGCACATAGTGATGTTTTTAATATTTTATTACAAGTTCTTGATGATGGCAGGCTTACTGATTCGCAAGGGCAAGTTGTTAATTTTACTAATTCTATTATTATTTTAACTTCAAACATTGGGGCAAGGCATTTTAATCAAGCCAATGAAGATAAAAAACTATTGGAAAACCTTATTATGGAGGAATTAAAACAGCAAATGAGGCCAGAATTTATTAATCGCCTTGATGAAATTATAATTTTCAACAAATTATCGCGAGAAAATATTAATCAAATTGTGGCAATACAATTTGCAAGATTGGCAAAAAGGTTGCAAAATAATGGCTTTAAAATTTCAATTAGCGATAATGCTAAAAAATATCTGGGTGATAAAGGGTATAGTGTGATATATGGGGCTCGCCCTTTAAAAAGAGTTATTCAAAAAGAAATTGAAAATATTTTAGCAGAAAAAATTTTAAAAGATGATTTTACTGAAAATCAATCAATCACAATTGATCTTGATGATAAAGGGTTGCTAACATTTGAAAAAAACAATTAACAAATTAAAAATTAACTTATTATTATCAAAAATAAAAACATCCAAGGAATTATGAAAAATAAAGAACTATCAAAAAAAATTGCAGAAATTATTCGTGTTGATCATGCTGGAGAATGTGGAGCTCAAGTAATATATCAAGGTCAAATTACTGCAATGAAATTAAAAAACATTTTTTCTAATAACTCTCAAAACATTGCAATTATTGAATCGATGAAAAATCAAGAAATTGATCATTTTCAATATTTTGATAATTATTTAAAAGAAAATCAAATTAGGCCAACTTTAATGCAACCAATTTGGAAAATTGGCGGTTTTGGTCTTGGTTTTTTTACTGCTATTTTAGGTAATAAAACTGCTATGGCATGCACAACCGCAGTTGAAGAGGTTATTGAAGAGCATTATCAACAGCAAATAGATTTTTTATCTTCAGAAGTCAATAAACAAGAAGTTATTCAGGAAGAAAAGCTTAATTTACAGAATTTATCTCAAAAAATTCAAGAATTTCAAGCTGACGAAGTTCATCATCGTGATATAGGATATAACAATAAAGCGAAAGAATCCCCAATTTTTATGCCATTAACCAATATTATCAAATTCATTACCAAAACAGCAATTGCGGTATCAAAAAAAATATAGTTTAATTGCGGTTCAAATTTTTCTGCGATAGCTTAATGCCTCAAGAAGGTGATGTTTTTTGATTTTATCTTCCGATTCAAGATCGGCAATTGTTCTTGCGACTCTTAATATTCTTGTTATTCCTCTAATTGAAGCTCCTATCTTATTGACTGCATTTTGAAAAACTTTTTCTGTTTCTTGCTCTAATTCGCAAAATTTATCAATTAAATTCCCGCTAATTCTTGCATTAATTAAATTGTTGAAATTATCTCCCAACTCTTGTTGGTATCTTTGATTTTGTATTTCCCGTGCCTTGCTAACTCTTGCTAATATTGTATTTGAAGATTCTTCTTGAGAGTTTTTATTTTCAAAAATATCAATTTTTTCAACATTGATAACGATATCAATGCGATCTAAGAATGGACCAGAGATTCTTTTTTGATATTCCTCTCCGCAATTAGGTGCTTTCTTGCATTCGCGAGTTGGATCGCCTAAATATCCGCAACGACATGGGTTCATTGCTGAAATCAATTGAAAATTTGCCGGATAAGTAATATGGGAATTGACTCTTGAAATATCAACTTTTCCAGTTTCTAATGGTTGTCTTAAGCCATCAAGCACTTGCCTTGGAAATTCTGCAATTTCATCGAGAAATAATATTCCGTTATGGGCGAGCGATATTTCCCCAGGTTTTGCTTTTGAGCCTCCTCCAACCATTGCAGGCATTGAGCAAGAATGATGAACTTCGCGATAAGGGCGGTAAGTAATTAATTTTCCATCGGTAATTTTTCCGCTAACACTATGAACCATATTAATTTCAAGAATCTCACTTAATTCTGGTGGAGGTATAATGCTTGGAAATCTTGATGCGAGCATTGATTTTCCTGTTCCGGGGGCTCCAACCATTAAAATATTATGCCCGCCCGATGCAGCAATTTCAAATGCTCTTTTTGCTTGCTTATGGCCTTTAACATCAGAAAAATCAGGATATTTTTTACTGATAAAATTTTTGTGATGAGGGTCATGTATTGGTTTTGGTGAATATTGTTCTCCCTTAAGATGGTTAATTAATTCAATTAAATTGTTGGGGGCGATAATTTCAATATTTCCTGCCCAAGCAGCCTCCGAGCCGTTGCTTTTTGGGCAAATTATTCCGCAATTTCTTTGATTAGCACCAATTGATGCCGAAATTATGCCATTAACATTGTTGATTGAGCAATCAAGCGACAATTCGCCGAGAACAAAAAATTTATCAATTAAATTTTGGGATAAAATTCCCATTTCAATTAAAATACCTAATGCAATTGGTAAATCAAATTGCGAACCCTCTTTTTGTAAGTCTGCTGGGGCTAAATTAACTGTAATTTTTTTAGCAGGAAGCGATAATCCGGTAGATGATAATGCGGATATTACTCTTTCTTTGGATTCTCCAACCGCTTTATCTGGTAGCCCAACAATCAAGAATTTACTTAAGCCGTTGGTTATTTTTACTTCAACCTCAACTTCGACAACATCAATTCCGATAAAAGAAAATGTTTTTACTTTTGCAACCATAATGAAAATTATTTGGTGTATTACTAAATTTTGGTGTCTTAGCAATGCTAAGATTTTTTGATGTAGCTTGAATTTTAATTACTTAAAAAAGACTCATAGCGATAATATCTGAAAAATTATTTTCTAATTTTAATTAGTCAAGAAAAAAATAATAAATTTTTATTAAAAAAAAGCTTGATTATTAAAAAAAGCTTTTAAAAATTACCACTCCAAATAAATTTTTGCTTAAAATTATCGCGGGTGTAGCTCAAAGGTAGAGTTCTAGCCTTCCAAGCTAGCTGTGAGGGTTCGATTCCCTCCACCCGCTCCAAAATATTTATAAATAAATCTTAAGGAGAAGTGGCCGAGTGGTCAATGGCAACAGACTGTAAATCTGTCCGCGTAAGCGTTCGCAGGTTCAAATCCTGCCTTCTCCACCAAATCTAAATTTTCTTTTTTTATTTTCTATTTAGTGCTTGATTTTTATTTTATAATCTTGACAATTTTGCGAAATTTTACACTAAAATTTATTTACAGTTTTTGCTTCTAGGTTATAAAATAAAGCCTTTATAGCCCTATTTATGTACAATTTTATTGTATGAATTTAAAATTTAACAACTAATAATTTTATAATTACAATGTCTAAAGAAAAATTTGAACGCACAAAACCCCATGTTAATGTGGGAACAATAGGTCACGTTGACCACGGTAAAACTACTCTTACCGCTGCAATTAC
>JAJTDS010000008.1 GCA_021298605.1 Rickettsiales bacterium | reverse complement strand
TTTAATTTTTGCAAGCTATATTTTCATTTTAACTTAACATTCTTTATAAATTTATATGACAAAAATAAATGACTACTCTTTTTATGTTAACAATGCCTATTTAACTGGCTTTATAATCATTTCTTTCCTTTCATTATTTATTGTGGGTGAATATTTTTTTTATCAAAAAAAACTAAAAAAATTAACCATTAAAAATAAGTAACTACTCAACTGCAAAATCAACTCTAATATCTCTAGTAATATCGCTATCTACCCCCCCAAACCTCCATTTATATAAACTTGCAACCAATAATTTATTAATAAGTACATTGTTAGTTGGTTCAATTAATTTTACCCCATAAACAATGCCATTCTTATTAATTTCAAGTCTTGCCAATGCATGAACATGAAAATTATTATATCGCAATTCATCAGGAATTTTTGGTAGTTCTTGGTGAATTTAGCAATAAAAATAAAGCTATTACAGCAACAATAAAGCTATTTTTAGGATAATGCATAGCTATTTATTATTGGTTGCAATCGCAAAATGCTTAAAACCTGACTGCTTAGCAATATCAATAACATTAATAACAACCCCATGACTCGCATCTTTATCAGCACTAATAGTAATTTCATCAATATTTTCTAATTTATTCAATTTATTTAAAGCTTCTTTTATTTTATCGCTATTAATTTCAACTTCATCAAGAAAAATAATGTTGCTCTTAGTTATAGAAATTGCATGAACTGCCGAGTTTGATAATTTATTAATATTATTAACTTTTGGCAACTCAATATTATTTAATTTTAAAAGATGTTGATGTTGAATTTGAAGAGAGGAAAGCATTATTGTGGCCAATAAAAAAAACATAATATCAATCATTGGAATGATTTCAATTCTTGCTCTTCTAATATCTTTTCTGTGTGGAATCTTCATTTTCTAGATTTTGCTATCAACTTTATCAATTAATTGAGAGTTATTTATCATTGCATTTGGCTTCTCAGATTTTATTTCTAGAGGTCTTCCAAGTCCAAGATATTGATAAACTTGATTAAGATTAGTTTTATGTTCAATATTTTTTATTGAACCAGTAAGAGCACTGGCAATGCTAATTGGAATTGGCTTCTTAAAATTATCAGTCAAAAAGATGGTATTTGCAACTCCATTAAACTGGCTATCGTTAAAATTTATTTTACCACTTAAAATTGCTGTGATTGCAGGTGCAGAAGCATTTATTTTAAATTTACCTTCTTCTTTATTGATAAGCAGTTGACCATTGGCACTTTTAAAGGCTGTTTGATTGGCAGGGTTAAATAATATTTTTTCTGGACTACCTAAATCACTGCGATTACGAGAAGATGAAAGCATTTTTTGTACTAATTGAGTTAATCCGTAACCTTCAATTGCAGGAGAATTGACATTAAACTTGATATCAGCCTTGAGATTCTTAATAAATTCCGCCTTATCAGTTGCATTACTACTAATTGCACTAGATACATTAGAAATTCCACTCAAATTATCTATCCCAAAATTTTCTGTTAACATTTTTGCTAGATCTATTCCTATAGCATTTAGGTTTCCTGAAATAATTTTTTTAAATCTTAGACCAATTGAGCCTTTATAATTAAATTTGCCGCCATATGTTTCACCTATTAAATTAGCCTCTTTTAATACTCCATCATTTAATTTTCCATTCATTTTGAAATTTTCTACTTTTAGATAGTCTAGCCCCATATTTTCAAGCTGAATATTAATTTTTCCGTTAAAATTATCTAGCGAAGGCAGGGCAAAGAATTGATCGAATATATTAAAATTAATTAATTTATTATTTTGGTTATTGTTAACATTTTTCTGCTCCATTAAAATATTTCTAATATTGTTGCCCCGCTCTGCATTTTCTAAGTTAGATTGATAGTTAAAAGATTTGCCATTAAGTGTCAGATTAAATTCTGGATGCTCTTTATCAATATTAATAGCAAGACTACCAACAAAACTATTATTTAGCGAATTAAGCAATAAATTAGCTATCTCTAAATATCCTTGACCAATTTTAAGATTAATTTTACTATCAGCAAAATTCTCACCACGATAATTGATTCTATCAAATTCAATATTGCAATTATAACCTGTATCAATTTCATTAAGCCACAACATTTTGCGAAATAAACTGCCATAAGATATGTAATCGCTAGGACGAGGGGGCAATAAATAGTCATCATAATTAAAATTATCAACCCTTAAATTTGAGGTTACTATTTTTTGATTTTCAGTATCGTCGATTTTTAAATCACCTATAAATTGACTTTGATCTTGATTTAGAGACATATAAAAGCCATTCATAATAATTTGATCGGGCATCATTATCAAGCCAGAGCTAATTTTATAATGCTTGAATGCATCTTTTTTGATATAAGGTGAATTAATTTTTAGAAATTGCAATATTTTGTTAAAATCATTACCATAAGCATCAAGATTTCCAATCAAAGTTGGAGAAATTTGATTATTATCTAAAAAACCAATTAAACGAAAAATACCAGAATTAGGAACATTGAATATTAAAGGCAATATAGAAACTTGACCGGTTCTTGATATTGTTAAATATAGACTTAGATCGGTTATCTTCTCTTCAAAATATTTAATATTTTTAATATTAATTTCAGCATTAAGATCAAATTCTTTTTTTTTGCCTGTAAAACTAACCTTTTTAGCAAGCTTTTCTAGGTCTAATATATTATTTCGATAATTAACTTTATATCCCTCGAAACGATTTAAAATATTGTTTTCAGAATCGTTAGAAAATTTATTCACTACCTCAGAAGAAACTTCTTCTTTACTGACACTAGTTGAATCAAGCGAAGACTGTTCTTTTTTAGCTGATGAATCATTGATAATTTGATTATTTGTTTGATTTTGCAATAATTGCGATTGCGGATTCGAGACTTGCAACACTTGTTGATTTTGAGATAAATCACCTTCATCACCTTCAGTTGGCTGACTGGGATTAGGATTGGCAATATCATTAAAAATCGATAAATCATCATTCATAATTTGACTATTCTTTTTTTCTTCTTTTTTTATCAATTCTTGATTATCTGTGTTTTTATCTTCATCTTTCTTGACAACTTTATTTGGCTGATTCTTGGCTGGCTTTGTTTTATTGGTATCAGACTTGTTAGAATTCCGCAAAAATTTTGCTCTATCCAAAGACCAAACCGAAGTTAAGTCAAGATTTTCTAGGTCTAAAGAAATATCAATAAGCGGAATCTTGTAATTAAAATCTAATATCAAATTACCCTTACCATTTATTGATTCTGAATTAAATAATAAATTATCAACTATTATTTCTCCACCGCCAACCTTAACACTACCATTAATTTTTATAGATTGATTGTTTTGTTTGAGCTTTTCATAAATTACATCAATATTTATTAATGATTTATAAGCATTTTTAACATCAAATATCTCTGCATTCACTTTACCTTCAAAATCCAATTCTTTGAACATTGTTTTATTTGAAATAAAATCTCCTATAACTTCTGCATTAAAAGCTGGAGAGCTAAGATTAAAAAAAGATTCATAACTACCAACTCTGGTGCCAAAATTAATTAAACCATTAAATTTATGAGGCAAATCATCATTTATAAAATCACCATCAGCTTTTATTTTAGAAGATCCAACCCTTAATCTAAAATTTATTCGGTCGATTTTTTTATAGTTGCCATTTTGATTGTAAAGAATTATATCGGAATTTTTAAAAACTAAATTCTTAAGTTTAATTGCATTGCTATTAGTTTCGTTGACATCAAATATTTTAAGGCTTAATTCATTGTTACTAGCCTTATTTTGATTTTTATTATTAAGTTCTTGATGATTAAATTTTGAAAAATATGCAGTAAATTTATTGCTGTTATTTTCAATTTTAGAATCTTGGTAATAACACTCTGCGGAAGCATTCTCAAGCATAATCTTGTTAATATTTCCATCACTTCCACCAAAAAATGGAAAAGATATTTTAATTTTACCAACCCCTAAATTACATATCTTGCCATCATTTTGATATTTCAATAAAAAGCTATCATGAATTTTAATTGTCGGTGTAGGCAAAAAACTAACATCAACATCTCCATTAATGTTAAAATTAGCCCTAGTTATATTGCTAATTTTTTGTTCAATAGCAAATTTAAGACCTTTAGTAGACAAAATAAAAGGTATGATAAATAGAAAAAATATTATAACGGCAAACACAACTGAAAATATCTTAAAACCTTCAGATTTTACAATTAATTGCAAATTTTTGGAATCAAATAATTTACAAAACTTTACTAATGATTTAAAAACTTTATTTTCTAATAAATTATTCATTTTTATTTTTGATTTTTTCAAAATCCTCAATTATTATTTTAGATGAAACATTTAAAATCATTGTTTCTTGAAGATTATAGAAGATTAAAAGAAAAAAGAATATTATAAAACTCAACCAAAAACTATTCACAATATCACTTTTACTAGGGTTGAGATTATCAGTTTCGCCAATATTAATTAATTTATGCTGGTTATATTTTATCAAATCAAGATATTGACAACAATTCTTGATTTCTTGTTCAATAATTTGCTCATCAATCTTAAGAAATTTAGCATAAGTCCTTATAACTCCTGGTTTATAAAAAGATATATTATCGCTAGCTAAACGACCTTGCTCAATCGCTTCTAAATCTCTAATTTTTATTTTTAAAATATTGCTTATAACATTTATAGGCATAGATAGAGATTCCCTTTGAGATAAAAGCATACTACCAAGCTTCCAGTCTTTAAAGTAGTCAAGATTTTCTTTTTGAAAATTATTACGATGATTTTTCTTAAATTTAAAATTTAGATTATTTTCAAGCCACCGTTCCAGCTTTTTAAGATTTCTATAAAAAATTATTTTTATCATTAATTTACAAATTCTTCAGTAATAAGTTTTATCATTTTGAGATTAGAATCATTAATTGCAAAATCAGAAGCTGAATGCGACATTTTTTTCAACAACTCTTTATTTTCAATGAGTTTCCTCAATATATCGCCAAAATATTTAACTTTAAGATTTTTTTCATTCACAACAATCGCTAAACCATTTTTTTCAAATATTTTGGCATTTTTTTCTTGATGATTATCTGCTGATTTTGCAAAAGGCACAATTATCATTGGCTTTCTTGCAATTGCAAGCTCAAACAATGTTGATGAACCTGCTCTTGTAATTACTATATCGGCTTCTATAATTTTTTTGTCAATATCGTGAAAAAAGCTTTTGACTTCAAATTGCATATTATAACTACTATATTTTTTAATTAAAACCTCGCTATCTTCTTTTCTGCATTGTTGTATTATTTTGAAACATTTTTCTGAGCTTGTTAAATTATTAACAAAAACTTCTGGCAATATTTCGCTAAAAATTTTAGCACCACCACTTCCTCCAATTACTAGAATTGTAAAATATTTATGATTATTTGCTTCTGGTGAATTTTGTTTGCCGATATTTTCAAATTCCGATCGGATAAAATTTCCTGTCAATAAAGTTTTGGTTAAATTTTTTGGAGCAATCCCAGATGTATCAAGAAAGGAAAGAGCGATTCTTTCTGCATAATTAGCAAAATAACGATTTACTTTACCAAGATGAGCATTTTGTTCATGAAGAATTATTTTTGTTCTAGTTAATAAAGATGCTACTAATATTGGAAAAGTAGCATAACCACCAAATCCAATAACTAATTTTGGACGATATTTAATAATCAAACAAACAGATTGTAAAACACCAAAAAATATTGAAATTACCGCCCTAATTAGAGAAAATGGCTTATTAATTAGATCTTTATTAAGTTGAGAAGAAAAAACTATTTTATTAATGAATTTATCGGTTTTATTTTGATAAAATTGATATTTTTTGTCTCCGATAACAACAACTTCTTGGATAGGATTATTTTTAATCATCTCGCCAGCAATTGTTCTTGCGGGGTTAATATGACCTCCTGTGCCACCAGTAGCTATAAAAATACTTTTCTTCATAATATTTCTTAATAAAATCTATATTTAAATATAAGAAATTTTAATTTCATTGATATTCCATTAAAAAAGTGCGAATTATATTGTTATTGTCAAGATCTTCAACCACTAATTCACTACCTCCAAATGATGACTGCACAGAAACAACTCTTGCAGTGTGATAATTTTGATCCTTATCATCATAAAACTCAATAACATTACCACTTCTAACGGTATTACCAGAAGGAATCTCAATAACTATATTAGTTAAAGCATCTCTTCCACTCCAAACGGATGAAGCATAAGAATCTTTAAAAGAAGTCAAAAATATTGAAATTAAAATAAACAAAATAAATTTTAGGTGTTTCATTTGGTTGCTGATTTTTTGTGGTATTAAAATTATTTTTCAAGCAAATAATTAGGTATTATTATTTTAATATAATTCTTTTCAAGATTTATTTTCGGAAAAATTGCATTTTTGAAAGCAAAATTCTCAATTTTAGCAAAACCAAGATTTTGACTCAAGAAATTTTGATTAAATTCAATTTCTATCATTCCTCCCGCACCAAAATCATTAACATTAACAACCTTTCCTACTGATTCGTCATTTGACTCTTCTAGAACCTCAAGCCCGATTAAATCGACAAAATAAAATTCATCCTCATCGGTTGGTTTTAGATCCTGTTTATTGATAAATAATTCCATTTGATGATATTTTTCTGCATCGCTTCTGTTATTAATATCATTGATTCTAGCAATTATAATCGATTCTCCTCCCTTATTTTCTCCAATAATTTTTTTATTATTAATGCTTAGCTTTATTTGTTCGTTTTTTTGATTAGTTAAACTATATTTTCCTATATCCAAAGGATTCTGGCAATAGCTTATTATTTTCACTTCACCTCTAATCCCAAAAGCAGAGATTATTTTGCCAATTAAAATTTTTTTAGACATTTTTATTTTTTTTGTTTAGAATGATATTCAGTTAGATCATTGATTAAAGAATTACGAAGATTTGATGCAATAATTTTGGTTAAATTTGCACTAAAATAATCTTCAGCAACAAATGTTCCATATCTGTTGCTATTAATACTATAATTATCTGCGGCATTTACAGTTCCAGAGGCTATTTTTTGTTGATTTTCAATCAGTCTTAATTCGTAATCAACTTTTATAATAATTTTATTTCTTCCTGAACCTCCTGTTTCAGTAACAAAGGTAGTAAGATTTTTTTTGTCTATTGTTAGTACTAAAAAATATTTTGGCTTAACTTTTATATAATCTGGATTAAATATATCATATAAATGATTTTTAAGCTGTTGATCTATTCTAGTGCGGGTTTTTTTTATTTTTATTGCCGATAATTCTCCTTGATAAAATGAATAATGATTAGCCTGATTTAGCTGACTGTTTTTTTGCCGTAAATCATCACGATAAACTACCTCAAAACCACAAGAGGTAATTAGTATTAAAAATATTGAGGCAAAAAATTTTATTAAAAAATTATTCATGTTATGAATGAGATTTCTTCTTTTCAATGGCACTTTTAACAAAAGCCACAAATAAACAATGCGGAGCAAATGGTTTTGATTTTAATTCTGGATGAAACTGCACTCCAACAAAAAATGGATGATTTTTAATTTCAACAATTTCAGTTAATTTACCGTCAGGAGAAATTCCGGAAAATTTAAGGCCTGCTTTTTCAAGCCTCCCTCGCCAATTAATATTAACTTCATAGCGATGGCGATGTCTTTCTGAAATTTGATTTTTTTGATAAATAGAAAATGCCAAGCTATCTTTATCAATGTTGCATTTATAGGCACCAAGCCTCATCGTCCCCCCCAAATTACTACTTGCTTTGCTAGTATCTCCAGAATCATTGATCCACTCATTCATCATTCCCACTATAAACTCACCATCATCTGAAATTTCACTAGAGGTTGCATTTTTAACTTTTAAAACATTTCTTGCATATTCAATTATTGCCATCTGCATACCAAAACATATTCCTAAATATGGGATTTTATTAATTCTTGCATATTCTATCATTTTTATTTTACCTTCCGTCCCATCAACTCCAAAACCACCCGGCACCAAAATTGCATCAAAATTGTCTTGTATTTCTTCAAAATTATTGATTTTACGAGCATTAATCCAACTAATTTTTATTTTAGTTTTTAAAGCAAAAGCCGAATGATCCAAGGCTTCTAATAGGGATTTATAAGAATCGCGATAATCATTATATTTACCAACAAGAGCAATTCTGACTTCACCTTGTGGATTTTTAATCGCATCAGAAATATTTTCCCATTTTGATAAATCTGGTTTTGATTGATAATCTAAGTTAAAAAATTTTAATATTTCAACATCAAGTTTATTGTAATGATAAAGCAACGGAACTTCATAAATACTATTTGCATTAGTAGCAGGAATTACTGAAGATATTGGCACTGAACACATTTTGGCAATTTTTTCTAAATGAGATTGATTAACTCTTCTCTCGGCTCTACATAACAAAACACTTGGCTGAATACCAATTGAGCGAAGCTCTTTAACCGAATGTTGAGTAGGCTTTGTTTTTAGTTCATCAGCACTTTCTATATAGGGCAATAGAGTTAAATGCAAAAAGGCACATTTCTTAGAACCTAATTCATAGCCTAATTGACGAATCGCTTCAAAGAATGGCAGTGCTTCAATATCGCCAACCGTTCCCCCTATTTCACATAGCGCAAAATCAACATCATTAACATCGTTTAAAATAAATTCTTTAATTAAATCAGTAACATTAGGAATAACCTGAACCGTACCACCAAGATAATCTCCTCTTCTTTCTTTATTAAGAAGCTTACTGTAAATTCTTCCAGCAGTAATACTGTCAGATTTCTTGGCATCAACACCTGTAAATCTTTCATAATGACCAATATCTAGATCGGTTTCCGCCCCATCTTCAGTAACAAACACTTCACCATGCTGGGTTGGACTCATTGTACCGGGATCAATGTTTAAATAAGGATCTAATTTTCTTAATCGTACTTTATAGCCTCTAGCCTGTAATAAAGCACCAAGCGAAGCAGAAGCTAAGCCCTTACCGAGAGAAGAAACAACACCACCAGTAATAAAAATAAAACGAGTATTTGATTTTAGCAACTCGCCCACTTGTTTTTTAACCATAATTAAAGATTGAATTTAAAAATTAAGCTTACAGCTTTATTAATTTATAATGTCAGTTAATTTTATTTTGAAATTCTATATTTTGAACCTAATTTTAATTAAAAATTGACATAAATGAGCAATTGTATTTTTAAAATCAAATTTTTCAAAATATATTTTAAGTTTTTTCTAACATCATCTAAATAACTATCAACTTTAATTAATTGGCAAAAATATCCATCAGCAAAAATTTTTAAAAAAAGCTTTGAAAATTAATTTTTATTATTAAAAATCTTGTTAATTATTAATTTCACTTAATTACTTTATTTAGAACTACAAAATTTATAATATTTGGCAAATTTTAATATTTGGCAAATTTCAGTAGTTTGGTGTCAAAATTTATAAAATATCAATTTAAAACAATTAAAAAATGAAAAAGTTATTTCTAGCTATTCCAGTTATTTGCTTATTTTCCCTCAATGCAAAAGCAACAAATATTGCTATTATTGATGCTGAGAAAACTCTTAAAGAATCGCTAGCAATGAAAGATATACAAACCAAAATCACAAAAAAACAAGATGAATATCAAAAAGAAATAAATAAAAAACAACTCGAACTAGAAGCAGAACAAAAATCAATTAAAAACAAAGAATCAATATTAAGTGAAGAAAAAATCCAAGAAGAAGCAAAAAAATTTGAGAAAAAAGTTGAAATATTCAAGATCTTCGCCGACAAAAAACAAAATTCCTTAAACAAAGCTTCTCTTGATGCGATTGGTAAAATCAACGATCAAGTAAAGAAAGTGGTGAAAGATATATCTGAAGAAAAACAAATTGATGTAGTCATTGGAAGCTCTCAAGTTGTTTTTGCAAATCAAAATGTTGTAGATATTTCTAACGATGTAGTTACTCGTCTTAATAAAACCATTACAAAAGTAGAAATTAAATTCACTGAATAATTAAATTTTTTTAGATTGTTTATAAATCTCAGAACTCACACCACCTATTCTCTTTGCAAGGGTGCAATTAAAATTGAAGACCTAATTTCTAAAGCCGAGAGCTATAAAATGCCCGCATTAGGAATTTGCGACTGTCAAAATTTATTTGGAGCCCTTGAATTTTCAAATTATTGCAAAAAAGCTGGAATACAACCAATAATTGGCTGTGAATTATTGGTAAATTTTAATAACCATCTCAACAAAACAAATAATAGCGAGTCAAAGACAAAAAATCTTAATAACCTTGATATTGAAAGGTCACTGGTTAAAATGCCTATAATTGCAACCAACGAAATAGGCTATAAGAATTTAATGCATTTAGTTAGCTCTAGCTTCGTTAATCGTCAAGATGGAATTTCACCAAATGTTGATTATGATATGGTGATTAAAAATTCATCTGGTTTGATTGGGTTTTCAGGTGGTGTAGATGGAATAATTGCAAAATTAATTGAAAATAATCAAAATCAAAAAATAGAAGAAATTATCTCAATATTAAAAAATACATTTCCAAATAATAATTTCTACATGGAAATTAGTCGGATAGGATTAGAAAATGAAAAAAAATTAGAACCCATTTTCATTGATTTGGCAATAAAGAATCAGATACCTCTAGTCGCTACTAACGATACTTACTTCCTAAATAGCGATATGCATGAAGCTCAAGATATATTATCCGCAATAGGAGAGGGAAAAACATTAATTGATAGCGATAGAACTCAATTCTCACCAGAGCAATTTTTTCAATCTCCCGAATTAATAGAAAAAAAATTTAGTGACTTACCAGAAGCAATAATAAATACCTCTTTAATTGCCAAAAAATGTACAATTATGGCATTTGAAAGGTTGCCAACTCTACCTAAATTTAATAAAGCAGAAAATTTTAGCGAGGCAGAAGAGTTAAAAAAACAATCTTACGAAGGACTCAAAATAAGATTAGAAAAAAAATTCATTCTTGAAAATATCGCATCAGATCTACAAAATAAAATTATTGAACAATATCAAGAAAGACTTGATTTTGAAATAGCTGTAATTATCAAAATGAATTTTCCAGGCTATTTCTTAATTGTATCCGATTTCATCAAATGGGCAAAAAATAATCAAATTCCTGTTGGTCCAGGAAGAGGCTCTGGAGCTGGCTCTCTAGTTGCTTGGTGCTTACAAATTACCGACTTAGACCCCTTAAGGTTTGGATTGCTATTTGAAAGATTCCTTAACCCAGAAAGAGTCTCGATGCCAGATTTTGATATTGATTTTTGTCAAGCAAGAAGAGATGAAGTAATAAAATATGTCGAACAAAAATATAATCTACAAGAAAATGAACTAGATTCACAATATAAAGGGGAAGATACCATTACTCAATCATCTAAAAAGGTTGCAAAAATATTCGTTGCTCAAATTATAACTTTTGGTAAACTACAAGCAAGAGCGGTTCTAAAAGATGTTGGAAGAGTATTGCAAATGCCCTATAATCAAGTAGATAGAATTTGCAAATTAATTCCCTTCAATGCTATCGAAGCCGTTACCCTTGAAAAAGCCATTACAATGGACAAAGACTTACAAGAAGCAATTCGTGAAGATGCCCAAATTACCAAATTGGTTAATATTGCCCTAAAATTAGAAGGCTTGAACCGCCATGCCTCTACTCATGCCGCAGGAATTGTAATTGGCGATAAGCCACTTAACGAAATTTGTGCACTTTACAGCGATGATACCAATTCAATGCCTGCAGTTAGCTACTCTATGAAATATGCTGAGAGTGCTGGCTTAGTTAAGTTTGATTTTTTAGGACTCAAAACCCTAACAGTGATTGCCGAAACAGTAAAATTAGTAAAATATAATAGAAATATCGATATCGACATCCTCTCCATTCCTCTTGCAGATAAATCAACCTTCTCAATGCTAGCAGATGGCGATTCTGTCGGAGTTTTTCAAATTGAATCCTCTGGCATGAGGTCAGTTCTAAAACAAATGAAGGCGGATAAAATTGAAGACATAATAGCCTTAATTTCTCTATATCGACCAGGGCCTATGGATAACATTCCAACCTATATTCGCAGAAAACATGGCGAAGAGAAAATTGAATATCCTCACCCACTTCTTGAATCAACACTTGGAGAAACTTATGGAGTGATTGTCTATCAAGAACAAGTAATGGAAATTGCTAAAATATTAGCAGGTTACACTCTTGGTGGTGCAGATCTACTTAGAAGAGCAATGGGTAAAAAAATCAAAGAAGAAATGGATAAACAAAGAGAAGTATTTGTTCTTGGAGCAACTAAGAATGGAGTCAATGAAAAGCAAGCCAACGAAATATTTGATTTAGTTGATAAATTCGCAGGGTACGGATTCAACAAATCCCATGCCGCAGCCTATGCAATGATATCTTATCAAACCGCTTATCTAAAAGCAAATTTTTTACCAGAATTTCTTACTGCTTCAATTAATCTAGAAATAGACAATGTTGACAAAATTAATATTTTTCTACAAGTTGCAAAAGAGCATGGTATCACTATCTTACCACCAAATATCAACGAAAGCGAAAGTTATTTCAGCATCGAAAGAATTTTAACTTAACAATAAAATTTAAATATAACTTTTAACACCGCTATGAAATTATACAAAATACCCCATAGTGCAAGAATTGCCATTCTAAACAAAATTGAGCGAGAAGCTACACTTTATGATAATTTTCAAGATTACCTTGTTAGCAACCAAGAAATTCAGTTAAACAACAAAAAATTTTACTGCCATTTATACCAAAATAAAATTATTGAAAATATAAATTTTGCAAATAGCCAGCTCACAGATTATTTACCAGAACGATTAGATGATGTGGATAATTACTTAATAACCATTGAAGATAAAAATGAAACTCTTTATAAAATTAATTTTATTAACAATATTTTTTCTAATCACTCCTTAAAATCAGCTTTTATTTTGAATAATTTTATACTACTCAATGCTTTTACAAAGCCACCAGCATTAATCCCAAACAACTTTAATCAAAACCATGAATTTTTGTCAGTGGGTTTAATCTCTGCATTTAGCAATATTGTTGTTGGAAATATAAAATTAAATGATAATAATGATTTTGAGTTAAAAAAAATGCCAAATCTTTTTGATCAAGATCATCAATCATTAAAAATATTAGATCCTTTACTTGACCAAGAAAAGAAGGCTTCTTTATTTAGATTTTCTTGCATAGGAAGATATGAGCCCTATTATGATGATTATTATGGCACAATAAAAATTAGGCATATAAAAATTTTTGAAACTTTTGAAAATTATCTAGATTATATAAATTTTTATCAAAAATATTCTTTTAATATAAAATCACCAATTAATAATGATTTACCAAGTATTTCTATAAAACCTAACAAACAAGAAAAAATATTATTAACACAAAAAAATGAATCAACAAATATTGCAACATTTTATTGATGCAACCAATCAATTAAAGGAACAAAACCGCTATCGTGAATTTGTTGATATAACAAGAATATGCGATGAATTCCCGTTTGCAATTAACAATAAAAATAAACAAAAAATTATTGTTTGGTGTTCTAACGACTATCTCGCAATGTCTCAAAACAGAAATGCAATAGATCAAGCAAAATTAGCTCTTGATAATTATGGAGTTGGCTCTGGCGGAACTCGCAATATCTCTGGAAATCATAACTTAATCACCAAGCTAGAAACAGAAATAGCAAAGCTTCACAACAAAGAAAGTGGGTTAGTTTTTTCTTCTGGATATGTCGCCAATGATGCCACTATTCAAGCTTTAGCAAAAATCATTCCCCATTTAATTATATTTTCTGACCAAAAAAATCATGCCTCAATTATTGCCGGAGCTAGAAATAGCAAGTTAATAAAATATATCTTTCAACATAATAATTTGATTGATTTAGAAAATAAATTACGGCAAGTAGAAATCAGTTTACCAAAAATAATTATTGCCGAATCAGTATATTCAATGGATGGTGATTTTGGAAACATTCCTGCCATTGTTGAATTAGCTAAAAAATATCAAGCATTAACCTTTATTGACGAGGTTCATGCGGTTGGATTATATGGCGATAATGGAGCAGGTTTATGCCATCAATGGCAAATTGAAAATGAGGTAGATATAATTCAAGGAACATTCGCAAAAGCATTTGGAGTTATTGGTGGCTATATTGTTGGAAAGAAAGAGGTAATTGATGCCATTCGTTCGTTTGCTTCGGGCTTTATTTTTAGCACCTCAATGCCCCCTTCAATTATATCGGCAATTATAACCAATGTTGATCATCTCAAAAATAGCAATAATGAAAGAATTACCCATCAAGCAAAAGTTAAATTATTAAAGAAACAACTGTCTGATGCACAAATACCAATAGTTTGCAAAGATTCACATATTATTTCAATTAGAATTGGCAATGCTTTAAAGGCTAAATTAATTTCTCAAAAATTGCTTGATGATTTTAATATTTATGTTCAGCACATAAATTATCCAACCGTTGATTATGGTGATGAAAGGCTTAGAATCACTATCTCGCCACTTCATAGCGAAGAAATGATAAATCAATTAATTATCGCTTTAAAGATTTGCCTTAATAATTAAACACTAACTTTATTTCGATTAAATAATAATTATTATTGACTTAAAAATTACAAATTGTCAAATATTAGATATGTTGTCAATTGGCTCTAATAATAACTTTAGATAATTTATCTTTAAAATATAATTTCTAGCCATTAATTTAGCCAGCAAATTGAAAATTTAATTTAACTATTTATGTCTCAAATCAACCAAAAACTTAATGAACTCGGAATTAAAATTCCTGAACCAGCAGTGCCAATAGCCAATTATGTAGGCTTTATAGTGAGTGGAAAAAATATCTTCATTTCTGGACAATTACCAATAGAAAATGGGGAACTCAAATATATCGGCAAAGTTGGAGCAAATATAAGTGTTGAAGATGCCAGAAAAGCCGCCAGAATTTGTGCAATAAATATCTTATCTCAATTAAAATCTGCTTGCGGAAATTTAGAAAAAGTAACCAAATGCATTAAATTAGGAGTTTTTGTCAATTCAGTGGAAGATTTCATCGACCATCCAGCAATTGCAAATGGAGCATCTGACTTAATGGTTGAAATATTTGCCGAAAAAGGAAAGCATGCCCGCTCGGCAGTTGGCTCTAGCTCTCTACCTCGTGGAGTTGCAGTTGAAGTAGATGCAATTTTTGAGATAGAATAATCAAAATGATACAGCCTTTTCATTTAGCAATTAAAGTTCATAATTTAGATAAAGCAAGAGCATTTTACGGAGAATTGCTCGGCTTCGAAGAAGGTAGATCCAATAATAGCTGGATCGACTGGAACTTTTTCGGACATCAATTAGTTACTCACCTTGATAATTCTTTGACAATAGAAAATATCAATAATTTGGTTGACAATAAAAATATTCCTGTCCCTCATTTTGGAGTTGTTTTAGAATGGAAAGAATGGCACGAATTTGCTGAAAATCTCAAGAAAAAACAAATTAAATTTATTGTTGAGCCATATATTAGGTTTCGCGGGTTAATTGGAGAACAGGCAACAATGTTTTTTCTTGATTATAGTGGCAATGCTCTTGAATTTAAATCATTTCAAGATGAATCACAATTATTTGCTAAATAATTTTTCGATGTTTGCTGAACTAAATTTTACAGATATAATTAAAGCACATGAAAGAATAAAAAATCATGTAATTAGAACTGACCTAATAACCAATGAAAATCTAAATAAAAAACTTAATGCAGAAGTTTTTCTGAAAATGGAAAACCATCAACACACCTCTTCTTTTAAAGCAAGAGGAGCAATTAATGCAATCATCTCCTATCAAGAAAAATTTGGTTATTTACCAAAAAAAATTGTTGCTCAAAGCTCGGGAAACCATGCTCAAGCTATTGCTTTTATGTGCAGAAAACTCAATATTAAGGCCTTAATTTATATGGCAAATATCGTACCTAAATTTAAGGTTGAAGCAACAAGAAATCTAGGAGCAGAAGTAATAATCTGCGAAAAAAGAAGCGAAGCCAATAAATTAGCAGAACAAAAGGCTAAAGAAGGCTATTTATTTATCCACCCTTCTGACAATGATGATGTAATTACAGGTCAAGGAACCGCAACCTTTGAGGCATTACAGCAAATTATTGAGATAGACCATAAAGCTAATCTAAATAAATTAAAATTACATCAAAGAGATAATTTTGCTAATATTGATGCAATATTTGCACCATGTGGTGGTGGAGGCTTAGTTATAGGTTGCTACTTAGCAAGCCTTGGTCTTGCACCACAAGCCAAAGTTATAGGTTGCGAACCTTTGCAAGCAAATGATACTAAAATATCACTAAAAAATAATCAAATTTTTAAGTTTAGCGATAGTCCAAAAACAATTGCCGACGGAGCTAGAACCCTTGCCATTGCAGAAAGGTGCTTTTATCATATTAAGAAAATTTCAGGAATTTGTGAAATTAGCGAAGAAAAAATTATTGAATGGCAAAAATATTTATCAGATATCTTAAAAACACCAATTGAACCAACATCTGCACTTGCAATTGCAGGTGCTGAACAATTTATTGAATCGCAAAGAAGTAACAAAAAATTAAGATTATTAGCAATAATTTCTGGTGGAAATCTCTAAATAATCATACCAAATAATCTGTTTATATTTTTTTAACCGTTGATAAACCGCCATCTACTGAAATAACTTGTCCTGCTATCCAGCTATTTTGCGGGTTTATGAGCATTTCTGCAACATTTGCTATATCACTAACTTCACCAATTCTATTTAATGGATGCATTGCTTTTGAGGCTTCTAAGGCATTGGGGTTTTTAGTAATAAAATTTGCAAGATTAGTGTTGGTAAGGCTAGGAGCGATTGCATTAATTCTAATATTTTTACTTGCATAGGTTGCAGATGCCGAACGAACAAGGCCTTCTATACCAGCCTTAGCACTTGAAATTGCTTCATGATTAGCTATTCCAATTTTTCCAGCAACCGATGAAAATAACAAAATTGCAACTTGCTTATCATTTTCCTTAGTTAAACCCTTTGTAACCACCATTTTACTTACTGCCCTTACTAATGAAAAAGCACTAAAAAGATTAATTTTCAAACAATTTTCAAAATCATCTTGATTGGTTTGATGGGCAGATTTTATTAAAATTGAGCCAGCACAATTTATCGCTATATCAATAGTATGAAATTTATTAATAATATCATTGCATAATTGCTCTAAAACATTGAAATCGCTAGCATCTTTTAATAGTACAGTAGAGATATTCTCGTGATATTGTTGACTAACCTTATCTTCACTTGTGGAAGTTGCAATTACCTTTGCCCCTTGATTAGCAAGCCTTAAAGATAATTCTAAGCCTATTGAGCCAAGACCACCAACAATTAAACATATCTTATTTTTAAACATTTTGTTCGGTTAAATTTTAATAATTGCTAAAATAGCTATAATATTAAGATTACAACAAATATAATTATAATTTACCAACAATTCTTGCAAAAAAATTAAATATTATTTTTAATTAACCAATTAAAGTTAAATTATTTTTAATATGATTGTTTTAACTAATTAAATTAAGTTGTCTCAATTTAAGACAAAATAATTATTTAATAGTCAATTTTTAGTTTTTATTATATAATCAGCCCTAGTTCTCAAATTGCAATCAACCTCATATTTAAAATTCAATGAATAATATTGAAAAAATTCTTACTTATGCAAAAAATCAATCTTGCTCAGATGTTCACTTATCAGCAGGCTCACCACCAATTTTAAGAATTAATGGCGAAATTGCTCATATTCCAAATGCCCCAATCTTAAATAATGATTCAATCGTACAAATGATTCACTCGATAATGAACGAAGAGCAAAAAAAAGAATTTGAACAAAAATTAGATCTTGACTTTGCAATACAAATTGGCGAAAGAATGAGATTTAGAGTCAATGTTTTCAACAATCTAAAAGGTTCTGCGGCGGTTTTTCGTGAGATACCGACTGAAATTAAAAGCTTAGAAAAATTAAATGCCCCCAGCATCATCAAAGAACTAGCAGAGCATAGCCATAAAGGAATGATTTTGGTAGTTGGG
The DNA here is from genome assembly GCA_021298605.1 of Rickettsiales bacterium. Lineage (GTDB taxonomy): Bacteria > Pseudomonadota > Alphaproteobacteria > Rickettsiales > UBA1997 > JAJTDS01. The sequence continues at coordinate 17,409 of JAJTDS010000008.1, read as the reverse complement.
CCAACTGGTAGCGGTAAATCAACCACCTTAGCGGGAATAATAGATTACATTAACTCTAATCACACTTCCCACATATTAACGATTGAAGACCCTGTAGAATTTGTACATAAATCAAAAAAATCATTAGTAAATCAAAGAGAAGTTGGTAAAAACACTAAATCATTTGCGAGTGCCTTAAAAGGAGCATTAAGAGAAGACCCAGATGTTATACTTGTTGGCGAGATGAGAGATATTGAAACCATTCACCTTGCCTTAACGGTAGCAGAAACTGGACATCTAGTTTTTGGAACACTTCACACCAATTCAGCAGCCGAAACAATTAACCGCATTATTGATGTTTTTCCTAGTGAAGAAAAATCAGTAGTTAGAACAATGCTATCTAGTGCAATAAAGGCCGTTATCTCACAAAGATTATTTCCAAAAGCAGGCGGTGGAAGATGTGCAGGCTACGAAATTATGATAGCCAACCCTTCAATTCGTAATTTAATTAGAGAAGATAAAATCGCCCAAATTAATTCAATAATTGAGATAAACCGTAAGTCAGGTATGAGGCTTATGAAGCATTCAATCGAAGAGCTTCTTTTGCAAGGCTTAATAACAAAAGAAACAGCAGATGAAGCATTATTGCCAGAATAACTTATGAATAATTCAAAATCAAATAATAACAGAATTAATCGTTTATATGTAAATTGCGATTTAAAAATAAATGATTTAATAAAAATTGAAGGACAAGATTTTATCTATATAAATAATGTTTTAAGGCTTAAAATTAAAGATAAGATTTCTTTATTTAACGGTATTGATGGGGAATTTTTATCTCAAATTGAAAATGTAAACAAAAAAAACTTGACTTTAAAAATAGTAGAAAGAACTTCTATTTTTAAAAAACCACATAATATCACTCTTGCTTTTTCAATTATCAAAGGAAAGAACCTAGAATTTATTGCAGAAAAAGCAACAGAATTAGGAGTGTCAAGGTTCCAGCCACTAATTACTGACCATAGCATTACCGACAACTTCAATCAAACAAGATTCTTTGCCAATGTCAAAGAGGCAAGCGAACAATCAAAAAGAGTAGATATTCCTGAAATAATTTTGCCAAAAAAAATTAAAAATTGGCTACAAGAATTAGATTTTTCAAACAAAATTATAATATTTTGCAATGAAATTGGCGGTGCTAGCTTTAAAGAAATTGCCAATAAAAATAAAAATTATAATTTTAATGAAATTATAATAATTATTGGCCCTGAAGGTGGTTTTTCTAACTCAGAATTTAGCCTAATTGACAATATAGAACAAATTAATCAAATATCTTTGGGAAATCAAATATTGAGGTCCGAAACCGCAGTAATTGCCTCAATAGTTTTAGCAAAAGAATTTTTAACAATTAATTAATAATCAAAACAATGGAATATATTTTAATTATCGCGAGTAATGTTGGTATGGGTCTAGTTATGCTAATCATTTATTTTCGCTATTCCCATTTCCGTATTTCGTCAAATCGCGAAATAAAAGAGCTTAGAGCAAGAATTGACGATCAAGTCAAAGCACTACAAGATAGTGAACAGAAATTATTTAATGCCACAAAATCAGAAACCAAGAAGGTTGAGGATCTACTTAGAGAAATTGATGAATTAAGAAAAAACAGAGAAACGGACATCAAATTAAAAGCAGAACTAGAAAAACAACTTGAGACCACTTTAACACAAAATAAAGATCTTGAGAAGCATCTAATTGATTTAAAATCAACACAAGAACATATAATTCAAGATACCAAAGAAGCAGTAGCAAAAATGGGGAATGACTTATATAAAAAAGTAAATGATAGCAACAAAATTGAGATAGAAACCACTAAAAATTTAATGGGAAAAGCAATTAAACTTATCTCTGAATATATGGAAAAAATTGCCAAGCTGACAGTTTTAGCAAAATCTGGTGGCGATAGCAATAACAACAATCAGAATTACGGCAATCAAAAAAAAGAAGAGACAAAGATGCAAATAAATTCCAATAATAATCAAGAAGAATCTTTTGCAATATTACCCCTTTCTAATCATCAACTAGTCGATGATTTAATTGAAACAATGAAAGTAAGCGGACATTTAGTTAATAAAAATTATTTTCTGCCCGCCAATTTTGATAACAGCAAATCTAAATTGCTTTTATGCGAGACCGTATTTATAAATGGCAATCAACTTTATATTATTGATTTTAAATCTTGCCATTATTTCGACGAATTTAAAAATAAAAATAAAGAAAATTTGTCGCAAAATGAAAATCCAACAAATGAAGCTCTTAACCAATTAATCGTTAAATGCAGAACATATTTAGCATTTTTGCAAAATCCTCAATATCAGAAGTCGATATTATCAATTTTTACCAATAATAAAGATTTAACAATTGAAAAAACCTTTATTATTGCAGTTGTAACTAGTAAACAAGATCTACAACTTACAAAAACTACTAAAATTTATGAATCTTTTCAACAGCAAAATATTCAAATGATGGATTTTGATGAAATTAGCAATATTGTTATTTAAATTAGGAACAACTCTTAACAATATCTTGACTTATTAATTCTTTGATTTTTAGGGTTTTTTGACAGCTAAAATTGATTTTTTTATTATTTAAAGCAATATTATCAACCGTTATTACCCCATTAGCATTAGCAAGAAACACTTCTTCTGCGGAAAATAAAGCACTAGTTTTTGCACAAATCTGATTAATTTCAAAATCATTAGTTTTTGAAATTAATTTTATAATCTTGCCTCTCATTGTACCAAGAATTATATCACATTCCTTTGCGGGAGTAAAAATGATGTTTTTCTTGATCCAAAAAATATTTGCACTTGAAGTTTCGGCAATAAAATTATTTTGTGATAACATAATTAAATCAAATAAACCAAGCTCCTTAGCTTTAATTTTATTAAGAATATAGGGAACACCCTGCATAGTTTTACAACCAACTGGCAAACTACTATTAGGAACAGTCTTGATTTTACTAATTGAAAGCTCAATTTTTTGCTCTTGCATAATTTTTGCTTCATTAGTTTCAATAATTAACAGAGGCTCTATGTTATCGATCGGCAAATAGCCAATACTGCCCTGCCCCCTACTAATAGATATTCTTAATATACCTTCAGCTATTTGATTCTTATCAATTAAATATAAACATTGCTTTTCTAAATTTAAGATAGAAAAATTGATCTTTAGAGCCCTAAGCCCTTTTTTTAATCTTGATAAATGGGCTTCAAAATTATAAATTTTACCATTATAAATTTTACAACTCTCAAAAACCCCATCACCAAACATAAAACCTCGCTCTTTAATTGAAAGAGCATTATTTTGATTGGTTAATAATTCTTGATTTTTAAAAAAGAACTTCATTTAGGCTACTTATTTAAATGATTTATTGCTGTTAAGATAATTTTTTCTTCATCAAATTCTAATTTTTCACTGCCAATAATTTGATATTTTTCATGACCTTTTCCCGCAATTAATAAAATATCATTAGGTTTCATCATTGCAATTGCATAATTAATTGCATTTTCGCGATTAGAAACTTCAATAAAATTTTTATTTTCAACTCCTTTCACAATATCTTTTCTTATAGCATCAGCATTTTCTAGCCTTGGATTATCATCAGTAATAATTGCAATATCAGCCATTTCAGAAGCAATCTTACCCATAATTGGCCTTTTAGCTTTATCGCGATCACCTCCGCAACCAAATAAAACAATAACCCTACCTTTATTCTTAATTAAATTAACAAGATTCAAGCTTTTAGATAAAGCATCTGGGGTATGGGCATAATCAATGAAAATAGTACAATTATCTGCAAAATTCGCAACTTTTTGCATTCTTCCCAATGCACTATTTAAAGCTTGCATTTTATCAAAAATTTCTTGTAATTTTTCTTGATTAAAATTATGAACAGCATTAACACAGGCAATTGCACCAGCAAGATTCATAGCCTGAAAATCACCAATAATATTGACGGTAATTTCAAATTTTTTATGATTAATTAATAATGAGATATTTTGCTGTTGATTTTCCAAGATTTTCTTAAGAAGCTTTACATTACCAAGCTTTGATTCTTCTGCCTTAATACCAAATTCAATAATTCTAATTTGATGCTTCTGGCAAATTCTTGTAATTTCGGCAAATTCAGGAATATCACTATTTAATATAGCAATATTTTTATCTGTTAAATACTCCTTAAAGAGCAACATTTTACTAGAGAAATAAGCTTCCATCGATTGATGGTAATCTAAATGATCTTGAGTAAAATTAGTAAATAAACCAACTGCAAGCGGAATTCCTAATATTCTTTGTTGCTCTAAACCAATTGAACTCACTTCAATTGCCACATCATCAATTTTATTACTCTTTAATATTGCTAGATTTTTATATAAAGAAACAATATCAGGAGTAGTAAGGGAGGAATTTATAAATTTATTATTAAGTTCTTGATTGCTTGTTCTTACTCCTAAAGTTCCAATTGATGCAGATTTAATATCAGCAAGATCTAATATTTGCCTAATAAATTCGGCAGTTGAGGTTTTGCCATTAGTACCAGTAATTGCATAAATATTTTGTGGCAATGGAGAATAAAAACTCTTTAAAAATGAAACCAGTAAATTAAATGGCTTAACAGCATTAATAAAAATAACTGAATTTTTATTGAGATCTGTTAATTCTTGAAAATTGTAAGAAATTTTATCAAAATTTGCAACTATCACCGATGCACTATTATGTAAGGCTTGATTAATATATAAAATTGCTTTTGCTTGCTCTTCAACTAAACAAAAAAATGCTGAATTATTTTTCACCATTCTTGAATCTTGCTCGATTGTTGATATTTCTAGATCTTCAATATTATTTCGCTGATAATAAATAATTTTTTCTTTACTATCAAATGATGATTTTTTAATCAATGATTTAATATATTCTTTTAGAACAACGATTCCTTGCATTAGAAATAACTTAAAATTAATAACAAATTACCTGCCCCTGCCCCCGTCACCTTTATTTCCTCCAAATTTATCGCTGTGAATTGTGCTGTTATCTTGTTTTAGTGTTTTTAATTTTTCAAACAAACTTTTATTTTCCCAATTATCAATTTGAGGCATTTTAGCACTATTGTAAATTAAAGGCATTCTAGTTATTGGTCTTTCAGATATTTTACTAGACTTACCCTCTTGATTTTTAGATTTCCCCTTAACCCCTTCAAGAACATCAACCGCATTTTCAGAATTGCGCTTAGCATTTTTAATTGCCTTAAGGCGATTCTTTTTAGCATTCCACACAACAGACCTCATACCGCTAGTATTAAAAGTATCGGTAGAGCCCATTTTATCAACTTCTTCCGATCTATCATCCCAAACATCTTTACTTGAAATTCCTTTATCTTCTTTTGCTTCTAATCCACCCACTTCATTATCAAGGGTTCTAACTTGATTTTGCTTAGGAAAAATTAAGTTCTTTATTTTTTTAAAAAAACCACTTCCTTCTTGATTTTCTTGCTGTTTATCATTTTCATTACCTTCTTGTTGTTTTTTATCATTTTCATTTTCTCTTTTATCAATGAATCTTTGGTCATCATCAACATCTTCTGCTTTTTTACCGGATTCTTCTACTTTTTTGGTAATTTTATTTACTTTATTTTCTTCCTTCATCAATGAATTAACCTCTTCCGCACTGTGAATTTGATTATCTTCTTCTTGATTTATAGCATTAGTAGCTTGGCTATTATTTTTTGTATTTTGTTCGAATGTTTTATTCATAAATTTGATTGCAAAATAACTTTTGATTAAGATTATTGCATAATGAAATTGCAAATCATAAATAAAGCAACAAAGAATAATTTCTTGAGAATAATTTCTTGGATTAGCAATAATCATTTTACTCGCTACAATTAACAATTTCAACTAATAATTTAAATAATGAAAGAAAATACACAACAATTTAAGCAAAAAATAATCGATGCAATGAATTGGAGATATGCTACTAAAATTTTTGACATTAATAAAAAAATCAATAATCAAGATTGGGAGATGCTAGAAAAATCAATGATTATGAGCCCTTCATCATTTGGGCTACAACCATATCAATTTTTATTAGTTGAGAATCAAAAAACTAGAAAATTGTTAACTCCACATTCATGGAATCAACCTCAAATTGAACAATCATCACATTTAGTGGTTTTAACCGCTCTCAAAAATATCAACGAAGAATATATTGATAATTTTATCAAATTAACCTCTAAAACTCGCTCCATTGCAGAATCTAATCTTGCGGAATATAAAAAAATGATGATTGATAATTTAATTTCTAGCCATAAAGATATTTTCAACTGGGCATCAAAACAAGCCTATATAGCACTTGGCAACTTAATGACAACTGCATCTCTTCTTGATATTGATAGCTGTCCAATTGAGGGAATAAACCCCGAAAAATATGATGAAATTCTTGGCATAACAAATAGCAACTATGCTACTATCTGCAGTTGTGCTTTAGGTTTTAGAAGTGCTGATGACAAATATCAAAATTTAAAAAAAGTTAGATTTAATCACGATTTTTTGGTTAAAATAATATAAATTAATTTTATCTCTTACTAGTGGTAAACCTTGATAATAAAGCCTCGCTCTTAGAGGTAAAAAATTTAACTTTATCATTTTTACAAAAAAATAACAAAAATTATCAAGTAATTTTTGAAAATATTTCTTTTTCATTAGAAGAAAATAAAATTAGTGCATTAATTGGCGATAGCGGTTGTGGAAAATCATCTCTAGCCTTTGCGATTGCAGGGCTAGTTCCGAGTAATGCCAATATATCTGGGGAAATAAATTTCCAAGAAAAAAAGATTATTTTTAATCAAAATCATCATTATCAAAATTTTGCTGAAAGATTTTCGCAATATCAACAAATAAAAGCTCTTAGAGGCAATAAAATTGCAATTATCTTTCAAGATCCGTCAGGAGCCCTCAACCCACTACATTCAATTGGCTCACAAATTGAAGAATCAATAATCATCAATAATCCAAATATCAGTAAAAAAGAGCTGAATTTGCAAATTAAATCAATTTTAACAATGGTTGAATTGGAATCAATTGAATCAAGGCTCAATGATTATCCACATCAATTTTCAGGAGGTCAGAAACAAAGAATAATGATAGCAATTGCAATTGCCAATAAACCAAAACTAATTATTGCAGATGAGCCAACCACAGCACTTGACCCGCCTACTAAACAAGAAATATTAAAATTATTTCAAAAAATAACCAAAGAATGGGGAGCCTCTATTTTTCTTATAACTCATAATCTTGAGAATGTAGAAAATTATGCCAATAAAATATTTGTATTAGAAGATAAAAAACTAATTGAACCCTATAAATCTAAGCTTTATCAAAATTATTTAGAATATAAAAAACAATCGACAAATTTTTCCAATCAATTTCAAGATATAAAATTAATATTAAAAATTGAAAACTTAATTGCTAAATATCAAGTTGAAAAAGTTTCGCCTAAACAAGGCATTAGCTTTGATTTATATGAACAACAGAATCTTGCAATTATTGGTAAGAGTGGCATTGGAAAAACCAGCCTTGCCCTAGCAATGCTTAATTTAACTGAATCTAAGGGAGTAGTGAATTTTTTTAATGATAAAGGGGAAATATCAAATTGGCATACCGCCAAAAAATCTCGCCAAAAAACCCTAGAACTAAGAAAAAACTTACAAATTGTCTTTCAGGACCCTTTTTCTAGCCTTAGCCCTCGTCTAAAAATTTTTGATATTATGGCAGAAGGCTTAGAAATACATTATCCATTTGACTCAAAAATTATTTTTAAACAAAAAATAATTGATATTTTTAACGAAGTTAATTTATCGCTTGATTTACTAGAAAAATATCCGCATCAATTATCTGGAGGACAAAGACAAAGGGTTGCAATCGCTAGATCTTTAATTATTGAACCAAAAATTATTATTTTAGACGAACCAACTTCAGCCCTTGATTTTACTAATCAAATCATTATTATTGATTTATTAAAAAAAATTCAACAGAATCACAACATAACATATATTTTAATTTCTCACGATATCGCAATTATAAAAAATCTTTGCTCTAAAACCTTAGAAATTCAATAAAATCTATATAATTTTTGAGCCTTTTTCTAATTCTATTTTAAATTGCTTATTATCAATTTGGTTATGCCATTTACTAATAGCAATAGTTGCGACACTATTGCCAATTAAGTTGGTTATACTTCTTGCTTCCGACATAAAACGGTCAACCCCAAGAATTAGAGGCAAGCCGATTATTAATTCTTGATGATTAAACATCGCAAGAGTTGAGGCTAGAGTTATAAAACCGCTTCCCGAAACCCCCGCAGCTCCCTTTGAAGTAATTAATAGCAAAGAAATTAAAGATAGCTGTTGGGCAATTGATAAATCTACTCCCATCGCATTAGCAATAAAAATAATCGCCATAGTAAAATAAATACAAGTGCCATCAAGATTAAAAGAATAGCCAGCAGGAATAATAATGCCAATTGCTGATTTAGAGCAACCTAATTTCTCAAGCTTCTGAATAATCATTGGCAATGCTGATTCAGAAGATGAAGTACCAAGAACTAACATTATTTCTGATTTTATGTAAGATAAGAATTTGATAATACTAAAACCGCATATTCTACAGACTAAAGCAAGAATGGTAAAAATAAAAATACCGCAAGTTAAGTAAAAAACTAAAATTAAAGAGATTAATTCTTTAAGGCTTGCAAGACCGTACTTACCTATAGTGTATGAAATTGCTCCAAATGCCCCAATTGGAGCAAATTTAGCGATAATTCCAATGGTTTTAAATAATATCTTTGATAATTCTTCAAAAAAGTTGATAATTGAACCAATTTCTTTTTTAATTGGCAGGCCCGCTAGGCTTAAAAACAAAGCAACTAAAAGGATAGATAAAATTTCACCATTTACAAATGCCGAACTCAAAGTATCTGGAATTATTTTAATTAAAAAATCAGAAAAACTATGTCCAATATGTTGGCTATTATGTGCTAATTCTAAAGATTTAGCAGGAATTTTTTCAGCCATTTCTTTTGCTATTTGTCCATTAATTGATTTACCCAAATCAGTAAAATAAGCAACTCCAAAACCAATAATTAGGGCGAAAGTCGTTAATAATTCGAAATATATCAACATTTTTAAGCCCAATTTACCAATTTTTATGTCACCACTATTGATTACTCCATTAAAAATAGTGCAGAATATCAAAGGACCAATAAGCATTTTGATTAACTTAATAAAACCATCGCCCAAAAATTTACAGGAAATTGCTAATTCTGGAAAGAAACAACCAAAAATTACACCAACAATAATAGCTATAATTACTTGAAAATATGTGCTTTTAATAATTTTAGACTTTTTCATTTAATGCTTAATGTATTTTTAAAATAAAACATTGAGGTTTATTTTTGTTTTTTAATAATCAATCTTTTTATGCAAAAATTAATTATTTCTTATTTTTAGCTTCATAATGAAACATCTAAAATTTATATTTGATTTTGTAAAAAAAAACTAAAATAATTATTTACTATAAAATTGTATCAATATTTAATTTTAATTTAAATAATAAATTTAGCAAAAACACCCATAAATTAAACTTAATTAATCTTAACTTTCATTTTTAATGAGTAAAAATATGCATATAGACCTGCAGCATCTGTCAAAGATTATTGACGGAGATATTGAATTTGAGAAAGAGCTTTTTAAAGTTTTTATTGATAATGGGAAGTTGAATATTGAAAAAATGGAAATATCTATTCAAGAAAATAGTGATGAATCTTGGTATTCCTGCTCTCATGCCTTTAAAGGAGCATCGGCAGCAGTTGGAGCATTTCAATTAGCAAAAATTCTCGAAGAATGCCAAAGATTAACAACATCCTCAAAACAAGACAAAATAACAATAATCGAACAAGTAAAAGCAGAATTTAACAATATTCTCAATATATTATCAAATAAATATCCAGAAATATTACAAATATCATCTAATACTTAATTTTAATTCATTAAATAATTTTTAATAATTTAATAAAAAAATACTTGATTATTAAAAAGTTAATATTTATAATTTTCGACTCAAATTTCTTTTGACATTTAGAGTGCGTAGCTCAGTCGGTAGAGCACCTGACTTTTAATTAGGTGGTCGTTGGTTCGATTCCAACCGCACTCACCACTAAACAAAACCACATATTTTAACTTATCACAAAAATCGGCAATATTTTTAGAATATTAAAATCAAGAATTAATAATATTTTGGTTGCAATTTCTAAAAAAAATATTAGTTTAACGATATTTAATGCTTATCTTTTCAACAAAGAATCGCAATATTAAATGGCTTTATATCAAATAATTACAAATTTACAATTTTTTACAAAATTTTAAACTAGTAGTTATTGTTTATAAAACAGCTCAATCATTAACTTTAAAAAAAATAAAAATATGTCAGTATTAGTAGGAAAAAAGGCTCCAGATTTCACCGCTTCTACGGTTATGCCAAATAATGAAATCAACGATCATTTTAATCTTCATAGCTTTATTAAAGGAAAGATTGCTATTTTGTTTTTCTATCCGCTTGATTTTACCTTCGTTTGCCCATCTGAAATAATCGCTTTTGATAAAAGATTCAACGAATTTAAAACTCGTGGAGTTGAAGTAATTGGAGTTTCTGTTGACTCTAAATATAGCCACCTTGCTTGGAAAAATACTGAAGTAAATAAAGGTGGAATCGGACAAGTTAAATATCCCTTAGTATCAGATTTAACTAAATCAATTGCCCGCGATTATGATGTGTTAATGGGCGATGCTGTCGCATTAAGAGGAACCTTCCTAATCGATCAAGAAGGTGTAGTTCGCCATCAATTAATCAATGATTTACCGCTTGGCAGAAATATTGATGAAGCAATAAGAATGATTGATGCTTTAAAATTCTTCCAAGAACATGGAGAAGTCTGCCCTGCTGGCTGGAATCAAGGCAAAAAAGGTATGAAAGCTAGCACTCAAGGTGTTGCTGAATATCTATCTTTAAATGTTGAAGATCTATAAACTAAACCCCCCCCCTATAAATAAATTTATAGGGGGGGGGTTTTCTACCTGTCATGATACTATTTCCTGCAATTGATTTAAAAAATGGTAAATGTGTTAGATTGCTAAAAGGCGATTTCTCCCAAACCACTATTTACAACGAAAATCCGCTTGCACAGGCTCAAGAATTTATCAATAATGGCTTTAAATTTTTACATTTAGTTGATCTTGATGGAGCTTTAAACGGCAATGTTTATAATCAAAATGCTATCAAAGAAATTATTCAAAATATCAAAGTACCAATCCAACTAGGTGGAGGCATAAGAACCATAAAAGATATTGAAAAATGGCTAAATATAGGAGTCGGTAAAGTTATTTTAGGAACAATTGCAGTCACCAACCCAGAAATAACCAAAGAAGCCTGCAAATTATTTAAAAATCAAATTATTATTGGCATTGATAGCAGAAATAATCTAGCCTCAACTGCTGGTTGGGTTGAAAACTCAAATATTACAACTATTGAATTAGCAAAAAAATATGAAGATGTCGGAGTTTCTGCAATTATTTATACCGATATTTCACGAGACGGAACCTTATCAGGGCTTGATATAGAAGGAACCAAAGCATTAGCAACGGCGATTAAAGTTCCTGTAATAGCTTCTGGAGGAGTTGGTACGGTTGAAGATTTAATAAAAATATCACAATTAGAAAAATCTGGTGTATGTGGTGCCATTATTGGCAAGGCTTGGTATCAAAAAACCATAACTATCAAAGAATTGCAGGAAAATAGTTTTTTATAATATTTAAAAAACTATTTATTACCACTAAAAACACTGCAACGATTCAATATTCTCGATGCCCTAGCAATTGCATTAGTTAAATAAAAATTATATTTTTGAGCAATAATTTTCATTTGCGGATTATTGATTTTAACTTCAATTCCACTCAATGAAATAGAAGGTTCAGCGGTTGAATTATTAAGATTCGCAATTGTTTTATGATTAGAAAGCAGAGTTTTTAGATCTTCAAGATTTTTAAAATCAAGATTAACTCCCATTTTTTCTGCCATTTCAACAATAAATTGCCATTCAGCTTTTGCATCACCAATTGGAAATATAGATAGCGATGTAGATTGAGCTCTTCCCTCAAAGTTAATAAAGGTAGCTTCTTTTTCAGTGTAAGCGGGGCAAGGAAGAATAACATTTGCAACATTGGCACCATTATCTCCGTGAGAACCTAAATAAATTATAAATTTATCTTTTAAAGCATTAAAATCAATATCATCATCGACTCCCAATAAAAATATTGTTTTTATCTCTTGATTATTAATAATCTGTTTTATTCCGCCTTTATTTATAAAACCTAGCTCCAAAGCATTAATTAGCCCAGTATTTTTTGCTAAAAAGTTAAAACCATTCCAACCTTCTTTAATGAAGTTAAATTTATTTGCCAATAATTTAGCAAGTTCAATAATGTTTTCGCTCTCTTCACTGACTGCATCTTCCCCTATTATTAAAATTGGATTTTTAGCATTTTTTAGAATATTAGCAAAATTATGCTCTTCATTGATGATTGCTTTTAATGTCGAAATATTATTGCCAAGATCTTGATATTGGTAAGTAAGATCGATTTTTTGTGTTTCTTCATTTTTAGTATCATCATTTAACCCAATCACCGCAATATTTTGTGGGTTCTTAATAAAAGTTTTTCGCAAACGAGAATTCAATAAGGGAGCATCTAAACGAGGATTAACCCCAATCAACAAACAAGCATCTGCCTTTTCAAGGGCGGAAATAGTAGTATTAAAGAGGTAAGAACCGCGATCACTGGAATTAATAGCTTGGTTAGCGAGCCTTGATTCATAATTATTGCAACCAATTTTATCTAAAAAGTTTTTTAAAGCAAAAATATCTTCAACCGCAGATAATTTGCCACTAAAACCAGCAATTTCATTGCCTTTTAAGATTTTAATATTGTCAATAATATTATCAATTGCTTCTGTAATTGTTGCCTCAACTAATTTGCCATTCTTTCTAATATAGGCTTTATCAAGCCTTTGATATTTAAGCCCATCATAACAAAAACGAGATTTATCGCTAAGCCATTCTTCGTTGATTTCTTCATTAGAGCAAGGCAATATTCTCATAACTTCAAGACCCCTACTATCAACCCTGATATTACTACCCATTGCATCCATAATATCAACTGATTGAGTTTTTTTAAGCTCCCAACTTCTAGCTTTAAAACTATAAGGCTTTGATGTAAGAGCACCAACAGGACATAAATCAATGATATTTCCTGATAATTCTGAATTTATTGATTTTTCAAGATAAGTAGTAATTTCAGTGCCTTCTCCCCTTGATACCGCTCCCATTTCGCCTGTTCCTGCAATATCTTCCATAAATCTGACACAACGGGTGCAATGAATACAGCGAGTCATTTGAGTTTTAACTAATGGACCGAGATCTTTATTTTCAACCGCTCTCTTTGATTCATTAAAATTACTTTTACCGCTACCATATTGAAATGCCTGATCTTGAAGATCGCATTCGCCACCTTGATCGCAAATTGGACAATCAAGCGGATGATTAGCCAATAAAAATTCCATAACTCCTTCGCGAGCTTTTTTTACCATTGGAGTAGTAGTAAATATTTGCATTCCATCGGCAACAGACATAGCACAAGAGGCAACAGGCTTTGGCGGGCCTCCAATAACTTCAACAAGACACATTCTACAATTTCCAGCAATTGCAAGCTTTTCGTGATAACAAAAACGAGGAATTTCAATTCCTGCTAATTCGCAGGCTTGAATAATTGTGATACCAGACGGAACTTGATATTCATTATTATCAATAGAAATTTTTATCATTTTGATTGCTAGTTTAGTTAATTAATCTTGCACAAAATCAAACCTTGATTCTTTGCTACGACTCATTCTTTTTCTATCATTTCCATCAAGAAGCTTTTTTCTTAAACGAAGAGATTTAGGAGTTACCTCTGCAAGTTCATCATCACTAATGTAGGTTATCATTTCTTCAAGAGTTAATTCTCTAGGGGGGGTTAGCCTTATTGCCTCGTCAGTTCCTGATGCTCTAACATTAGTAAGTTGTTTACCTTTTAAAACATTGACTTCTAAATCACCCTGTTTGGCATTTTCACCAATTATCATTCCAGAATAAACTTTTTGTTGTGGCCTTACAAATAAGGTTCCTCTATCTTGAAGGTTCCACAATGCATAAGCAACTGCCTCACCTGAATCGGTGGCAATTAATGCACCATTCTTTTTAAATGATATTTCGCCCTTATAAGGAGCATAACTATTAAAAATACGATTCAAAACTCCAGTTCCCTTAGTATCGGTTAAAAACTCACTTTGATAACCAATTAAGCCTCTTGAAGGTATTAAAAATATGATACGGGTTTTACCACCGGTAGATGGCTTCATTTCGGCTAATTCGCCTTTTCTAGTTGATAATTTTTCAACCACTGAACCGCTAAAATTATCATCAACATCAACCACCACTTCTTCAATTGGCTCAAGAATTTCCCCATTTTCGCCTTTTTTGAATAAAACTCTAGGTCGCGAAACTGATAATTCAAAACCTTCTCTTCTCATATTTTCAATTAGAACCCCTAATTGTAACTCGCCTCTGCCACCAACTTCAAAACTATCTTTGCCGTCGCTTTCTTTAACTTTTATAGCAACATTAGTTTCAGATTCTGCAAATAGCCTTTCTCTAATCATTCTTGAAGTAACTTTACTGCCTTCTGTTCCTGCAAGTGGAGAATCATTAACACTAAGGGTTATGGCCATTGTAGGAGGATCTATCGGAGTTGATTTTATCGGACTAGAAACAGTAGTATCGCAAAGAGTATCTGCAACCGATGCTTTTTCTAAGCCAGCTATGCAAACTATATCTCCTGCGGTGGCTTCCTCAACTGCCACTTTTTCTACTCCACGAAACACATGAAGCTTGGTTAATCTTCCTTGTTCTACAAGCTCTCCTTTAAGGTTTATCGCCTTAAAACTCATTAAATTTTTTGCTTTACCAGAATATATTCTACCTGTAAGCATTCTACCAAAATATGGGCTATGATCTAACAAGGTAGCCAGCATTGAAAATGGGGCATTTTCATCAAATTGCGGAGGAGAAACATGGTTAAGAATTAAATCAAATAAAGGGGAAAGATCTTTCTTCTCATCTTTATCAAGGTCATTCACACACCAGCCGTCTCTACCAACCGCATAAAGCACTGGAAAATCAAGCTGTTTTTCGTTAGCATTTAAAGAAACGAATAAATCAAATATTTCATTAAGAACTTCATCTGGGCGAGCATCTGAACGATCAACCTTATTGATAATAACAATTGGTTTTAAGCCTAAATTTAAGGCCTTAGAAAGCACAAATTTAGTTTGTGGCATTACCCCTTCAGCAGAATCAACAAGCAGTAGGGCACTATCTGTCATTGATAAAACTCTCTCAACTTCACCGCCAAAATCAGCATGTCCGGGAGTGTCGATAATATTGATTTTATTGCCCTTCCATTCAATGGAAGTACATTTTGCAAGAATAGTGATTCCTCTTTCTTTTTCGAGGTCGTTACTGTCCATAACTCTGGTTTCTACCTGCTGGTGAGCATGGAAGGTTCCGCTCTGATGGAGCATTGCATCAATTAAAGTTGTTTTACCATGGTCAACATGGGCAATTATTGCAACATTACGAAAGTTAGACATATTTATTTGTAATTTCAGCAAGTCTTGGCATTAATTTTAGTAAATACCAGCTTTATTTATATGGAAATAGGTAATTAAATACAGTTTTTGAATCTTATTTTGATACAAGTATTGATGTAAGATCTAAAAAAATAGTATAAAAAAACGAAAATATAGCTATAAAAAATAACTTGTCAACCTAAATAATATCTAGGTGAGTAGAAGCTTGATTCACTTCTATTAAGAATAATTATCTTGATAAAAGCTAATGAGATTCTGCAACTCTGTTTTGCTTTACAAAGAATAATAAAAGAAAAAAGAAGGAGTAAAAGCACCTTTCGTTAAGAGTAATGACTCAATAATAAAAATATTTCTCCCCTTCGGCAACAAGGGGCTTCAGCCCACAACCTGTCTAAAGTTCCCTAAACCCTTTAAAATCAACTTGGTTGTTAAAAAAACAACCAACTCATCAATTCTAGCGATAAGTTGAACTGCTATTAATTTCCTATTTTATCGTTAATTATCAAGAGTTTTAAAAACTTTCGACAGGGTGTGGGGTTGAAACCCCTTGTTGCCGAAGGGGGGGGAGAATTGAATAAGAAGGGCTTACCTTCTTTGTCATTCTGCGAAAAAACGGCAACAAAATAAAATCGATTGATTATTAGCAAAAAGTTGCCATTATTGGTTGATGGCATTATTATTTCACAAATTTACTACTTAAATATTTTTATTTCCGATGAATCTTAAAATAACTGGTTTAATGTTGTTATTACTTTTTTTTAATAGCAACATTACTATAGCGAGCAATATTATGAATAATGATAAAAATTTAACTGAATTGCAAAAAAATGTAATCTTTCAAAATGGCACTGAAAGGGCATTTGATAATGAATATTGGAACAATAAAGCAGAAGGCATTTATGTTGATGTTATAAGCGGTGAACCACTTTTTTCTTCGAAAGATAAATTTGATTCTGGCACTGGCTGGCCAAGCTTTACAAAGCCAATCAACAATAATTCAATAAAAGAAAAAGGCGATAACTCGCACGGAATGAACAGAATCGAAGCCAGATCAAAATATTCAGACATTCATCTAGGGCATATTTTTAGCGATGGTCCAAAAAATAAAGGAGGAACCCGCTATTGCATTAACTCTGCATCATTGAGATTTATCCCTAAAGAGAATCTAAAAAAAGAAGGCTATGAAGAATATTTAAAGATTTTTGATGAACAAAAAGAAACAAAATATCAAAAAGCCGTAGTCAGTGGGGGTTGTTTCTGGGGGATGGAAGATTTATTTTCTAAATTAGCAGGGGTGATTGATGTTGTAAATGGTTATAGTGGTGGCAATATACCCAACCCAACCTATGAAATTATAAGCTCAGGAATTAGCAACCATGCCGAAGCTATAGAAATTACCTTCGACCCCACAAAAACTTCTTATGAAAAAATTCTAAGATTCTTTTTTAAAATTCACGATCCAACCACTTTAAACAAGCAAGGAAATGATATTGGCACTCAATATAGAAGTGCCATTTTTTACTCAAATGAGGAACAGAAAAAAATAGCACAAGATTTAATCGATAAAGCCAATAAATCAGGG
>JAJTDS010000007.1 GCA_021298605.1 Rickettsiales bacterium | reverse complement strand
TAATTTTTTATTTATTATGAAAGACATTATTAGTAAAAAAAATAATTCAATAAAAAAAATGCTAAATTCCCGTCTAATTATATTATCTACAGGGCTAATATTTGGAATAGCAATTTGTAGCAGTATTGCAACTTGCAAAGAAAGCAAAAAAGAATCTAATCAATTAAAAATAGATGAAGAGCTTAATTATGAAAATAAATGGGTTTTCGATGATTCTGGAATTTTTAAAGAAATGGAAGAAATGCAAAAGAAAATGAAAATAATTTTTGATAATCATCAAAAGCAGTTGCAAATCCTGCAAAAAGAGTTCGATAAAACTGGCAGTAACAAGCCATCTAAAAGTAAAGTTACTTTTAGTGAAGTCGATGATGCTTATATTTATGAGCTAATATTTTCTGGCTTTCAGAAAGAGGAAGTAGTTATAAATATTGAAAATAATAATTTGTTAGTTTTTGCAAATAATCAAAAAAATTCTGGTTTAGAATCGGAAAATAAAAAAGAATCCTTTAATAGTTTTTATTATTCTTTTACTCTACCTGAATTTGATAAAAGTAAACAGCCAGAAATTACAAAATTAGAAAATAAAATAATTATAAAATTAATTAAAAATTCTAAGAATTTGGAGAAGGATAGAAAGCCTACTGAGTCAGAAAAAAAGGTCAAAGAAAAGCCAGTTAAGAAAGAAAAAAAGAAGAATGATAATTTGGAAGATAAAATTGTAGAAACTCGTGCAGAGAGTGCAAAATGGCAACCAAGGGAAGATAAAAAAGAGTTGCAATATAGCGATAATAGTTCCGTTCAAACTATTGATTGGCCATTTTAATTTCTTTTATTCTGGTTTTTATTTATAGATTTTACTAATCTTATATTTAATTTACCAATATCACTTAATAAATTGATTGGGAATTTCTCGTCTATATCTATCAATTTCAGATTTTCTTGACCTAAATTTTGTTAATTCTGCTCCAGAAAGTTTAATTCCCGATACTGATTTTACTGATGCTGGGTTGATTTGATTGCCCTTGTAAATTACCTCAAAATGAAGATGTGGTCCACTTGAACGACCAGTGCTACCAACAAAAGCAACAACATCTCCCTGTTTTACCTTGGTTCCATTTCTAATATTTCTTGCAAAACGACTAGCATGGCCATATGCAGTTGAGTAATCTTGATTGTGCCTAATTTGCACAAAATTGCCATATCCTCCCTTAGCTCCAACATAGGTTATTGTACCATTGCCTGCTGCAATTATTGGAGTTCCAGTCGGTGCCGCAAAATCGGTTCCTTTGTGCATTTTAGAGTAACCAAGAATAGGGTGCCTTCTAACTCCAAAACCAGAAGATACTCTTGCTCCGTTAATAGGGGTTCGAAGTAATGATTTACGAATACTATCTCCTTTTGCATCAAAATATTCAACCTTGCCATCAAGATAATGTATATAGGTTTCTATTTTCTTTTTTCTTAGAGATAGTGAAGAATAAAGCACCGCACCATCTTTTACTTTTTTGCCATCTTCATCATAATAACTTTCAACTAGCATTTCAAAGCTATCGCCGTTTTTTATATCTCTTTGAAAATCAATATCATACCCATAAACCGCTATCATTTGCATCATTGCGGTTGCTGAAATTCCTGACTCGATTCCATCGTTAAATAAACCGTTTTTAATTATACCGCGATATTTTGAATATCTTTTGTTAATTTTTATTTTCCTTTCTTTGCCAATATATTTTCCATCAATATTTCTTTTGACAATAATTTGTCGTTCGTCGCTTTCTGATATTGCAATTTCTTCAATAATTGTTGAATGTTTTGTTTTTGTGATGTCTTGATTCTCTTGTGATGTTTTGTAGCCAAGCAAGTTCTTAAATTTAATCTTAATTTTATTTTCTTGTAATATTGATTTTGAGTCTATCAATTTGTTGATTTGATTAACGATATTTTTTGCATCTTCATCATTGCTACCAAAATTTATTAATACTTTGAGTAGAGTTTCATTCTTCTTTAGTTGATATTCTATATTTTGCTCTTCTTCGATATTGATGCCAGATTCGGATATATTAACTTCTATTGGATGTTCATTTCTTTTTTTTAAATTAAAATTCTTATAATCATAAAATACTCTTTTGCTAAAACTAAATATTTCTAGAAGAATAAATAAAATAATTATTGATAATGAGATGTATTGGGAGCTTGTATTAGCAATGACCTTATCAATAAATTGCAAAATAGCAATAATGATTTTATTATGTGATTTATGATGTTTATTATCCAATTTCTTCTCAATTTTTTAATTAAAAACACTAAAAACAAAAGATAAAAAGTGTAAAATTATGAATAAATCAACTATTTTTGCAATAAAATAAGGATTAAATTTTGTGATTGGTTCTTGCAGAAGTAGTTTACGAAAAAAACTTTTTGCTAAATAATGTTTTTCTTTTCTTTTTTCAATTTCTTCTTTGCTTAATTTTTCTTTTTTAGGAGTTATTTTTATCAGAACTATAAAATGCCATATAAAATAACATAATACGGGAATAGAGAGAATAAAAGAGAAAGATTTTATGTTGATAATTTTGATTATGCCATTGATACAATAGGCAATAAAATATGCTATACCTCCCCAATATATAATCATATTTCTGAAGCTTTCCAAACCTTTATTGGCAGTAGAAAATTTTGTTGTTAAATTTGAGCTAAATTGTTTTAGTGAATCATTATTATGAAATTTATGTAATTTTAAATTTGCAAGAAATTTATTCTCAAAGGCTTTATTTTTGAGCTTAGTAATTTTGGAAATATATTTTTTAAGCATTTTGTTGATTATTTCTTTTGTTGAGGTCCGAACCAAGGCATATCGAAGTCAAAATTACGAAATTCTTGCGATAATTTAACTGGTTCATAAACGACTTTTTGTTTTATTTCATCGTAACGAACCTCTTGATAGCCAGTTAATGGGAAGTCTTTTTTTAGAGGGTGCCATTCAAAGTTATAATCAGTAAGAATTCTTCTTAAATCTGGGTGATTAGTGAATTTTATGCCAAACATATCAAAAGTTTCTCTTTCAAACCAATTAGCACTAGGGAAAACAGAGCATAAAGAAGGTACTTCTATATTTTCATCAACAGCAACTTTGATAGTAATTCGATTATTGAGTTTTAGACTAAGAAAATTATAGATTACCTCAAAGCGAGGAGACCTAATGGTTAACATATCGGCACCAAAAACATCGAGCAAAACTTTAAAACTAAGAGATTCTTCGTCCCTTAAAAAGGTTGCCAAATCAACGATTTTATCTTTAGGGCTATAAATTATAAGGTTATTATTGGCAATAGGGCTTATAACTTCTAAGTCAGGAAATTTTTCTTTAATATAATTTGCTTGTAATTCTAGATTTTGGAACATTTTTTTAATAATTTTAATTAGCGACTGAATTTACCAGTTCTTTTAATTTTCTTTTGTAGGGCCATTATCCCGTAGAGTAGTGCTTCTGCGGTTGGAGGGCATCCGGGAACATAGATATCAACAGGAATTATTCTATCACACCCTCTTACTACTGAATATGAATAATGATAATACCCGCCACCATTAGCACAACTACCCATTGATATGACATAGCGAGGTTCTGCCATTTGATCATAGACTTTTCTAAGAGCAGGAGCCATTTTATTAGTAAGGGTTCCAGCAACAATTATTACATCAGATTGACGAGGAGAAGGTCGAAAAATTGCTCCGAATTTATCGAGGTCGTAACGGCTTGATGCGGTTTGCATCATCTCTACTGCACAACAAGCTAAACCAAATGTCATTGGCCATAAAGAGCCAGATCTTGCCCAATTTGCTAGATCATCTAGCCTTGCAGTAACAAAGCCACGATTATTAATTTGTTCATCAAGATCATTTAATAATTGATCTTGGTTAAAAGGAGTTAAATTGTTAAGATTCATAAAATTATATTGTTGTTATTTCCAGTCTAGGGCTCCTCGTTTCCACTCATAAATGAAGCCTATTGTCAATAAGGTTAAAAATATCATCATTGACCAAAACCCAAATTTACCTATTTCGGTTAAGCTTACTGCCCAAGGAAAAAGAAATGCGATTTCTAAATCAAAAATAATGAATAATATTGCTACTAAATAAAACTTAATTGAAAATTCGTTTCTAACCTTGCCTTCGCCTTCAAAACCACATTCATAAGGCGAGTTTTTTTGATTATCTGGGCTTCTTTTATTGATTAAAAAAGGAATTAACATTATGGTGATTGATAGCCCGATTGCAATTAAAATAAATAACAAGATGGGTAAATATTGCATTGGCAATTGATTGATTAAATCAAATTTTGCTACATTTTCTAATTTTTCAACCGCAATCTTTAAGGATTCTGTATTTTGCAATGTTATATTTTCTGTGTTCATTTTATGTTTGAATTATTAAATAAAGTTCAAAACTGAATTTGTGTTCAAAGATTAACTAACCAATTTGACCTTGTAAATTAAAAAATAAGTTATGTAAAGATTATGTTATTTTTTAAGTTTATTATTTCAAATAAATTTTATTTTGATTTTGTAATTTAAAGAAACTAATATTTGCTACAAAAATTGGTTATATTTAAGTGTTTATAAAAAAAAATAAAACTCAACTTAAAAAATATAAATTTTAAGCATAAATAACCATAAAAATCCTGCTAATAATTAATTAAATAGCTTATGACAAAAAAAACACAAAAATTAACCGCACAAACCAACAGTTTTGTTGCCCTTATTACTCCTTTTAAAAATGATAAAGTTGACTACAAAGCCTTTGAAAAATTAATTGAATTTCAAATCGAAAATGGTATCGATGGCATTGTTCCTTGTGGCACAACTGGCGAGTCTCCAACTCTTTCACATCAAGAACATAATGAAATTATTGAATTTGCAGTAAAAATTGCTAAAAAAAGAGTTAAAGTAATGGCGGGAACAGGCTCTAATTCAACATCTGAAGCTGTTGAAATGACAAAATATGCTAAAAAAGCAGGGGTTGATTCTTGCTTAATTGTTGCTCCTTACTATAACAAGCCTACTCCGCAAGGCATTTACGAGCATTTTAAGGCTCTTGATAAATGCGGAGTACCACTCTATATTTACAATATTCCCGGTCGCTCTGTAATTAATATTTCCGATGACAATATTGCCAAAATTGCTCAATTAAAAAATGTCGTTGGTATTAAAGATGCCACGGGAGACTTAACTAGATTATCTTCTTTAAGAATTTTAATTAATAAAATCAACAAAGATTTTATCTATCTCTCTGGAGAAGATGAAACCGCCGTCGGGTTCAATGCAATGGGCGGAAATGGTATAATATCTGTCACCGCCAATATTGCTCCAAAAATGGTTAGCGATTTACAAAAATTATGTATGGCTAATAAATATGATGAAGCCTTGAAACTACAAGATAAACTCACCAATCTTCATAAAATGATGTTTTGCGAAACGAATCCGATTCCCGTTAAATATGCATCTTCCTTAATGAATTTAAGTAACGGAGAAGTTAGATTGCCTTTAACATTGCCAAGCACTGATAATCAAAAAAGAATCAAAGAAGCCTTGAAATCATTAAAGCTAATCTAGTTGATTAATCTTGATTTATAATTGAAAAGAAGCTTTTAGGCAATGAAATTGGTTATATGAAGAATTTATTTAGTAAAAATCAAATCGAAGCAAAATTAAAGCTATATCAGATTGATTCTAAAATTATAGAGAAAGCAAGAGAAATTGCTACTCGATGGTTAAATAATGTTGATTTAACCAAAGAAACAGAAAATCAAGAATCTTTTTTAAGAGAATTTTTTATTGATATACTTGGTTATCAAGCTATTGCTGGCAAAACAAATAATAGTTTATGGTGGGAGAGTGGCTCTATTGTTGATGGCAAAAAGCCTGATGGTATTTTAGGTTTTAATCTAAATTCTTATAAATCTGATAGTTTAACAGAAAAAGTTGGCGATATAAGGGTTGTTATCGAGCTAAAAGATTCCTCGGTTAATCTTGATAAAAAGCAACAAAGAAAAGATTATGGAGGAACTCCAGTAGAGCAAGGATTTAGATATGCTAGTAAGGTAGGTGGTAAATGCGAATTTGTAATAATTGCAAATTTTAGTGAAATTAGATTATATAAATCTAGCGATCAAAGTAAATTTCATAGCTTTAAACTAGAAGATCTAGCCAATGATGACAATAAAATCAAAGAATTTCATTTTCTGCTTTCAAAAGATAGGCTATTTACTAAAAACCAAAATCAATCACCAGTTCATAACCTTGACACAACAGCAAAAGGTGAGGACATTGAAAAGAAGTTTTACAAACATTATTCAACTCTTCGAGAAGAAATTTGGCATAATTTGCTAGATCTCAATGCAGAAAAACATTATGGCCGTAACTTCTACCTTTATAAAGCTCAAAAGCTAATTGACCGCATAATTTTTATTCGTTTTTGCAAAGAAAATGGGGCTTTGGATAATGATGCAGTAATTCAAGCTCTCGACCAAAAATTTATCAAGGGCAAATATAATAGAATGAAGCATTTATTCACCGCAATGAATGAAGGCAACCCCGAAATTGGCATTGCTAAATTTAATGGCGGGCTTTTTGCTGAAGATAAAGACCTTGATTGCCTCAATATTTCCGATGAAATTATTGATAAAATCGTTATTTTATACTCTTATGATTTCGGCTCCGACCTTGATGTTAATATCCTTGGGCATATTTTTGAGCAATCAATCTCTGATCTTGAAAATCTAACAGGCGATAATGAAAAAAAGCGAAAAAAAGACGGAGTCTTTTATACTCCCGCTTATATCACCGAATATATTGTCAAGGAAGCAGTTGGCGGTTGGCTTGCCGATAGAAAGGCAGAAATAACGGCAAAAGAAGGTTCGAAAGAATGGTGGCTTGAATATACTGAAAAATTAAAATCAATTAAAATTCTTGACCCTGCTTGTGGTTCAGGGGCTTTTCTTGTCAAAGTTTTTGATTATTTGCAAAATGAATGGCAAGAAGTGTCAGAAGAAATTAAGACAGAAATTAAAGCAGAAATTAAAACGGGTTTCAACGAAGCCTTTATTATCGACACTAAAACCAAAGAAGAATTATGTTTGGCTGATCCAAAATCTGCAGAAATTATCAGGCCAGTTCTTGGTGGGCAGAATACAGGACATTATTCACATGAATGGGCTGGGTTGTGGGTGATAAATACGCATAATGGTTATAAAAAAACTTTATCTAATAACTCCCCCCCACATAATTTTAATGAGGGGGAGTCGAACGGCTTAATGCCGTTCGGTGGGGGGTCAAAAAAGCTAGCAACCAACTCAAGCCTTAATTCTTCTAAAAATATTATCGACCCCTCCTCTGCATCGCCAACAAGTTGGCTCTGCGACCCTCCCCTTTAAATATTCTCTAGGAGAAGTTTATAATACTGAATTAAAAATTAAATGAAATTTGAAGAATTAAAAAATATTGTTAAAAATGTTCCTGAAACTAGCGGAATATATAAGTTTATTGATAAGAATGAGCAAACTCTTTATGTGGGGAAGGCTAAAAATCTTAGAAAAAGATTAAATAACTACACTCAACCAGAAAGGCTTAATAAAAGAATTGCAAGAATGGTTAATTTGGCTACAAAGCTAGATTTTATCCAAACTCAAAATGAATTAGAGGCATTGCTTCTTGAGCATAATTTAATTAAAAAACTTGCTCCGCATTTCAATATTTTGTTGCGAGATAGCAAAACATTTCCTTATATTTCTATTAGTAAGAATCATTTATTTCCAAGGCTTGCTAAGCATCGTGGAGCAAAATCTCAAAGTTATTATTTTGGACCATTCGCTCAAGCTAGAGATGTCAACAAAACTATCGATATTTTAAAAAAAAGTTTTTTATTAAGAACCTGCACCGATCAAGAATTTAAGGCATCTAAAAAACCTTGTCTAGAATATCAAATTAAAAAATGCTCCGCCCCTTGTGTTAATTATATCTCTCGTGAAGATTATCAAAAATTAGTTGCAGATACGGTTAATTTTTTGAATGGCAAATCTACTGCTATTCAAGAATCTTTGAACCTTAAAATGGCA
This sequence comes from Rickettsiales bacterium, assembly GCA_021298605.1. Lineage (GTDB taxonomy): Bacteria > Pseudomonadota > Alphaproteobacteria > Rickettsiales > UBA1997 > JAJTDS01. Next base: position 26,060 of record JAJTDS010000007.1, on the reverse strand, counting down.
GAATTTAGCAAAAATGAAGAATTTGAAAAAGCACTTGTGGTTAGAGATAAAATAAGGGCTCTTGCTACAATTCAGGCACAACAAAATATTAATATTGATGATTTGGGCAATAGTGATGTTGTTGTAGCAATTCGCCATCAAATGTGGGTTTGTGTTTCTGTATCTTTTTATCGCAACGGCAATAATTATGGCTCTAAGCCATATTTTTACAATATTGCCAATGAAAATTTTGCTGAAGAGAATAAAGATAATTTAGCTAATTTCTTGTGGGAATTTTTAGGGCAGTTTTACCTAGAAAATCAAGCTCCGCAAATTATTTTATTAAATTTAATGCCTCTTGAAGCCGAAGCCGAGAACATGGCTCCAAATCAGCATTTGCAACTATTTAACGATTTTATTAATCAAATTAATTCTCAAAATGATTATAAAGTTAAAGTAAAAATTGCCAATAAGGGCAATAATTTAAAATTAATACAAGATCTAGAATTTCTTGCAAAACAGCTCACGGAGCAAAAAATTATTAGCACTGCTAGTAATCAAGGGTTCTTGCAGGCAATTAAAGAATTATTCAATTTACAAAAAACTCCTCAAAAAATTGAAGTTTATGATAATAGCCATACTGCGGGAACGAATCAGGTCGGAGTATTGATTGCAACAAATGCAGAAGGTTTTATTAAAAATGATTACCGTAAATTTAATGTTAAAGATTTTAATCAATATAATATTGATAATGCCAATAACGGTAATGCCAATAACGGTAATGATTTAGCGATTCTTGAGCAAATATTAACTCGTCGTTTTACCAATTATATTCAAGAAAAATTACCAGATTTTATTATTATTGATGGTGGTTTAACCCATCTAAATGTTGCTTTTAAAGTTTTTAAGGAGCTTGAAATTAACATTCCTTTTATTTGCATGTCAAAAGGCAGAGACAGAAATTCTGGTTTAGAAGATTTTCATTTTTATGAATTTGATGAAGAGAAGCAAGAAACTATATATCGCCAAATTACTTTGCCAAAGAATCATTTATTAAAATATTATTTGCAAAGATTAAGAGATGAAGCTCATCGCTTTGCTATTACTACTCACCGCCAAAAAAGAGCAAAAGACATAACGAAATCAAGCCTTGATGATATTGAAGGCATTGGAGCTTCAAGAAAAAAGAAATTATTGCAATATTTTGGTTCAGTTGAAAAAATCAAAACGGCAAAAATAGCCGATTTAGAAAGGGTTGAAGGCATTAGCAAAAAAATTGCTACTCAAATTCATCAGTTTTTTAATTAATTCGCTTCTAGATTAATTATTTTCTTTCGCATCAACTCCAATTGCATCTTCGATATTATTGAATCCGTCGGCTATTAATAATTGATTTAATTCTTTTTTTATTCTTTCAACTAATCCAAAACCTTCATAAATAAAGGCGGTATATATTTGCACTAAAGAGGCTCCGCATCTAATTTTTTGATATGCTTGCTTGGCATTTGAAACTCCGCCAACCCCAATTAGGGGAATTTTGCCGTTAGTTAATTGATAAAAATTCTTTAGAATCGTCGTTGATTTCTCAAATAAAGGGGCTCCGCTAAGACCTCCATTTTCAAAATCTTGTATATTTAGTTTGTAAGGCTTGGTAATATTGAGGCGGGAAGTGGTAGTATTGCTAATTATTAATCCATCTAGATTATTTTCTAGTGCAATTTTAGCAATATCTTCTTGCTCCTCAAGAGTTAGATCTGGAGCTATTTTGAATAATATTGGTAATTTTTTTTGATATTTTGTGCTTAGGGTTTCTCTTTTTTCGATTAGGGCATCGATTAATTTTTGTAACTCCTCTTTTTTTTGTAAGTTGCGAAGGTTTGCGGTGTTAGGAGAAGAGATATTAACAGTTAAATATTGACAGTGGTTAAAAAATTTTTCTAGCAATAAGATATAATCTGAAATATTATCTTGACTGTCTTTATTTTTGCCAATATTAATGCCTATAATTGGTGCTTTGCGGGTATTTTTTTTGCAAAAATTATTAATATTATTTAAAAAAACTTCACTGCCTAAATTGTTGAATCCTAGGCGATTAATGATTGCTTCTTCTTTTTCAAGGCGAAATATTCTTGGTTTTTCATTGCCAATTTGTGGTAAGGGAGTTGTGGTTCCACACTCTATAAATCCAAAGCCAAATTTTGATAGGCCGTTTAAAGCTTCTGCATTTTTATCAAAACCACCAGATAGGCCGATGGGGTTATTAAAATCAATATTCCATAATTTATTAGCAAGGTTTTTATAGTTTTTTTGATATGAAAATTGAGTAGCAAAATGAGAAAAATATTGTAAATAATTGATTGCTAAATTATGTGCAGTTTCTGGATCTAATTTAAATATTAATGGTTTTATTATTTTATATATATTCATTAGTAAAAATTAATAAATTATTGATAAATGATTAAAGATAATTTAAGGCGGGATTTGATTATAACTTAAATTAAATTTAGCATTATGTGTAATAAACACTATAAAACAGCTAATTTACTAGCTAAAAAATAAAAATAAAGCTATTGATTTTTATTTGTTAAAAAATATTATCTCGAATATTCAATCAAATAAATAACTAAAATTTTAAAACTACTCAACTTACGAAAAATAATGAAAGTTAGAATTTATATCACTTTAAAAAAATCAGTGCTTGATACACAGGGCAAAGCTATTGAAAATGCTTTAAATAAAAATCTTGGTTTTAATCAAATTTCACAAGTTAGGCAAGGTAAGTTGGTAGAGTTAGAGCTAACAGAATCCGACAACGAAAAAGCAAAAAAAATCATTGATGAAATTTGCGATAAATTATTAGTGAATAAAATTATTGAAGATTACAGTTTTGAGGTGGTTAAATAATGAAAGTTGCTGTTATTACCTTTCCCGCCTCAAATTGCGATCGCGATGCTTTAGTAGCAGTTCAAAAATTTACCGATAAAGTAGAAAAAATATGGTATAAAGAATCAAATTTAGCAAATGATTTCGATTTAATAATTATTCCGGGAGGCTTTTCTTTTGGAGATTATCTAAGAAGTGGTGCAATGGCTTCAATATCACCAATTATGCAAGAGGTCAAAAGGCTTGCGGAGAGGGGTGTAAAAATTATGGGAATTTGCAACGGCTTCCAAATATTAACCGAAACAGGTTTATTACCGGGGGTTTTATTAAGAAATAAAAGTGGTAAATTTATTAATAAAAATGCTTTGCTAAGGGTTGAAAATACTGAAACTTCTTTTACTAAAAAATACAAAAAAAATCAATTAATTAAAATTCCAATTGCCCATATGGATGGCAATTATTTTGCCGATGTTGAAACAATCAAAAAGCTTGAAGATAGTGATTCCATAGCTTGGAGATATGTTGATGAATTTAATAATCTTAGCGATCTGGCTAATCCAAATGGTTCGATGCTAAATATAGCAGGTGTTTTTAACGATAAAAAAAACATACTCGGTTCTATGCCTCACCCTGAAAGAGCGGTTGATGAAAATACCGGTTCGCATGATGGAACAATGCTATTTGAGAGTTTATTTTCTTAAAGAAATGACAATAAAAAATAAAAAAAAATCATTAGACATTATTAGAATTAATCAAGATAATGATGAAGATCTTTCAATTAAGCTTACTGCCCTTAATGGCGAAAAAGAAAATCTCTATTCTTATTTTCTTTCAACTAATCAGGTTGATGTGTTGGTAAAGGTTGAATTTATTGACCATAATCAAAAAACTTTTGATAATATTTCTTTTTGGGCATATCATATAATAATTAAAAATAATAGCGATGAAGCTCTTACTTTAAGACACAGACATTGGAAGATTATCGATTCTAGTGGTAATTTACAAGAAGTTGATGGTGAAGGTGTGGTTGGAAAGCAACCAAGAATTGAACCATCTGCTTCATTTAGATATAGTAGTGGAGTGCATTTATTTACCAATTCAGGAATTATGAGCGGTAATTATTTAATGCAAAAAGATAGTGGTAAGTTAATAGAGGTTGCGATTCCAGCATTTTCTTTGGATGATCCTAATCATTCTAAAATAATCAATTAGTTTTTCAAAATGATATCATTTCAGGAAATTATTTTTCGTTTACAAAAATTTTGGTCAGAACAAGGTTGTGCTATAATTCAACCAATTGATATTGAGGTTGGAGCTGGAACTTTGCACCCTGCAACTATTTTAAAAGCCCTTGGCAACAAGCCGTGGAAGGTTGCTTATCCGCAAGCTTGTCGTCGACCAACAGATGCTCGTTATGCTAAAAACCCTAATCGTCTTAGTCATTATTATCAATTTCAAGCTCTATTAAAACCAGCTCCTAGCGATATCAAACAATTATATCTACAAAGCCTTGAAATTATTGGTCTTGATATTAATAATAATGATATTCGTTTTGTTGAGGATGATTGGGAAAATCCATCAGTTGGAGCATCTGGTCTTGGTTGGGAGGTTTGGTTTAATGGCATGGAAATTTCTCAATTTACTTACATGCAACAAGTTGGCGGAATTGAATGTGAATTAATTGCTGGAGAAATAACTTATGGCCTAGAGAGAATAGCTATGTATATACAGCAAGTTGATAACATTTTTGAGATTGTTTGGAATGATGATAAAAATCTTCCAATTACTTATCGCGATTTATTTTATCAAAGTGAAGTTGAAAATTCTAGTTTCATTTTGGAACATGCTAGCATTTTTCAATTGCTAAAACAATTTGAATTTGCTCAAAATGAATCATTGAATTTAATTGAAAAATGTCTTATTATCCCTGCATTTGAGCAAGCATTAAAGGCTAGTCATTTGCTTAATTTGCTTGATGCAAGAGGTGCAATATCAGCAATTGAAAGAGCGGGCTATATATCAAAAGTGCGAAGCCTTGTGAAAACAATTTGTGAGCTTAATTTAAAGCATAATAATTAAAAAATAACAACTAACTTAATCCTATGAATTATTTAGCAGATCTACTCTCTTATGTTCCTTGTCTTGGTTTAATTTGCATTTTTACTGCAATATTTCTTTCGTACCGCAATTTCTCTTTGCCTTATTACCTTGTTCTACTGGCTTTATATCTGATTAAGTTTAATTTAAGCATGGTCTTCTGGGTTTTATATTTAACTGCATCTTTATTTTTTATTATTCCCCGAATAAGAACTGCTGTTATTACTAGCCGTGTTGTAGGGTTAATTAAAAAATTGGGTTTATTGCCAAAAATTTCTGAAACAGAAAAAATCGCTTTAACATCAGGAACAGTATGGGTCGATGGCGAATTATTTTCTGGAAATCCAAATTTCAAAACTATTTTTAATCAACAATATCCAACTTTAAGTAAAGAAGAACAGCATTTTCTTGATAATGAGGTTGAAGAAGTTTGTAGAATGTGTAGTGATTACAAGGTTCAGCAGTTAAAAGATTTACCACCAGAAGTGTGGCAATATCTAAAAGACAATAAATTCTTTGGTATGATTATTCCAAAAGAGTTTGGGGGTCTTGGCTTCACAGCATTTGGACATAGTTCGGTGATTCAAAAATTATCTTCTCGTTCTGCACCTCTAGCAATTACTGCCATGGTACCAAACTCATTAGGGCCCGCTGAATTGCTTATGCAATATGGTACAGAAGAGCAAAAGAACTATTATCTTCCTAGGCTTGCCGATGGTAGGGAGCTTCCTTGCTTTGCAGTCACTGAAACGATGGCCGGTAGTGATGCAACTTCTATTTCTTCAAATGGAGTCTTGTTTCGTGATAATGATGGCGAGATAAAAATTCGTCTCAATTGGAGTAAGAGATACATAACCCTTGGTGCTTATGCTACAATTATAGGTTTGGCATTTCAACTCAAAGATCCAGAAAAACTAATTGGAGATAATCTTGATCTAGGCATTACTTGTGCTCTTATACCTAATAATTTAGAAGGAGTTAAACAAGGTAGAAGGCATGACCCGCTTGCTACACCTTTTGTTAATTCGCCAATTAATGGTGAAAATGTTGTAATTGATCTATCAAGAGTTATTGGCGGTAAAAATAATCTTGGTAAAGGTTGGAAAATGATAATGGAATGTTTATCTGTTGGTAGAGGAATATCTCTTCCTTCAACTAGTGCAGGTGCTTCTAAGCTTGTTGCAAGAGTAGTTGCTGATTATAGTATATTAAGAAAGCAATTCGGCACATCTATTGGTAAATTTGAGGGTATAGAAGAAGTATCTGCAAAAATTGTTGCTCGAAACTATATTTTAGAGGCTTTGCGATCTTTTACTGCGGGAGCCGTTGATGTTGGAGCAAAGCCAGCAGTGATTAGTGCGATTGCTAAATATCATGCTACTGAATTATTTCGTAAAAATATTAATGATGGAATGGATATTTTAGGGGGTAGAGCAATAATTCGTGGTTCAAGAAATCTGCTAGCAAATGCTTATTTATCAACTCCTATTTCTATTACTGTTGAAGGTGCCAATATTATGACTAGAAGCCTAATTCAATTTGGTCAAGGAGCTATTATGTCTCATCCTTTTGCTTATCGTGAAATTATCGCTTTGGAACAAAATAATTTAGTTGATTTTGATAAAGTATTTTTTGCTCATATAGGTCATTTATTCAGCAATTTATCTCGCTCTATTGTTTTATCTGTTACCAGAGGAAGGTCTCATCGCCCTTTATTCAAAGATAAAATAGGTAAATATGAACAAAAAATTGCTTGGTGTTCAGCGACATTTGCCTTTCTTGTTGATATAGCATTAGCAAGGTTTGGTGGCAATTTAAAAAGAAAAGAAAAATTAAATGGAAGATTCGGAGATGTTTTATCTGCAATGTATCTTGCTGTTGCGGTGCTAAAAAAATATGATTATGATGGCAGAAATATTCAAGAACAAGATATGGTAGAAATGGCATTAAAAGAGCTAATGAGTAATGCTCAAATCGCGATAGAAGGAATCTATGAAAATTTATTTTCTGGGCTTTATAAAAAAATATTTTTTATATTTTCTTTGTGGTCAAGAATTAATCAATTTGCCTGTCCAATTGATGATAATTTAACTCATAAAGTGGCGAAAAAACTAATTGCAGATGATGATTATTTAAGAAATAAAATTAGCGAAGGAATTTTTGTTAATAAAGACAAGAATGATAATCTAGGTAGACTTGAAAATTGCTTAGAATTATATCGCAAATCTAAAGATGCCAGAAGTAAAATTGAGCTAGCGATAAAGAATCAAGATCTGCCAAGTCAACAAAGAGAAGGTTCTAAATATTTAGAATTATTAGAATTGGCAATAACTAAAAACATAATTTCTGTTGCAGAAAAATCACTGCTAGAAGAATATTTTATTGCTAATATTGATGCCATGGAAGTTGATGAATACACAATTGAAGAGTATAATAAAAATTAGATTTAAAAAGTGGGAGCTATATATTTATTGCCCCCAAATAATTATTGACATTTATATTTTAAATCTTTATATAAATAAACTTAGTGAATTTAATTTATGAAAAACTTTAAAAAATTAATGGATTTAGTAAATTTCTTTAACTCAGAAGAAAAATGCCATAAATTCTTAAAATCTATTTTATGGTCAAATGGCAAAATAAGATAGAAGGCTACTGGGCATGGGTTAAGGAGGTATTTTGTGAAAATACATCACTGGGTTAGTGAAAAACCATACAAAAATACTTAAATGACTACTCTTTCAAATATAATACTAAATAATTACAAAATAATGAAAGATTTGTTATGTTTTTACAAAATGTTATGAGTAATAAACTAACTTATAAGGATTTAATTTCTTGTTAATATATGAGTAATCAAGCGTTTTTAATTCCTGAAATTCAAAATAATGATTTTAGCTTTGCTGAAGTTATGCAAAGACTATGTAATGTGAAAATTGATAAATCTTTTAAAGTAATAAGTTTGTTTTCAGGTGCAGGCGGAATGGATTTGGGGTTTAAACAAGCAGGATTTAGTATAATATTTGCAAATGATTTTGATAAGGATGCTTGCGAGACTTATAGAAAAAATATTGATGATAATATTCTGAATTGCGATATATCTAAAATTCAAAATTGCGATATACCAAATGGAATAGATGTTTTAATCGGTGGCTTCCCTTGTCAAGGATTTTCAATTGCTAATAGAAATAGAAATATAGATGACGAAAGAAATTCTTTATACAAAGAAATGATACGATTTATTAAAATATCAAGTCCTAGAATCATTGTTGCTGAAAATGTAAAAGGTATATTATCTCTAGGGGGTGGGGTTATATTTAAACAGATACAGAAAGATTTACAAGATTTAGGGTATAAAGTAGATTATAAACTTGTAAATACTGCTTATTTTGGAGTTCCACAAACAAGAGAAAGGGTGATTATAATCGCAAACAAATTAGGAATTAAAAATTTATTTCCACAAGAAACTCATAATGAAAGTAATTTTATATCAACAAAAGAAGCTTGCGAACATTTATCAAATGTAAATATTAGTTATAATCCAATTAAAATAAAAAAAGATGTTATATACAATCACATTGCATCAACGAATGTTCATGATAAATTTTGGGGCAGAAAGTATGATATAAAGCAATCAGACATTTGTGATTATTTAAAAGAATGGAGAAAAAAAGCAGGAATTTCAACTAAAAAAATTGATGATATTTTTGGTTATAAACATACGGCAGGGCATTGGTTTAGAAAAGATAATAATTCAGGTTCAATTCCAAAGCCCAGTGATTGGTGGAGACTAAAAGAAATATTGAAATTTGATGACAAATTTGATAAGCAAGTGACGGAATTAGTTGAAAAAAGTATTGTTTTTGAGCAATCCTTAAGAATTACCAATTGGGATAAACCTAGTGATACAATCACCGCAACAAGCCCTGAGATACATATAAATAAAGAACGCAGACTGTCTGTTCGTGAATGTGCTATAATCCAAACCTTTCCTGATAATTTTGTTTTTACAGGAAGTTTAAATAGTATGTATAGACAAATAGGAAATGCCGTTCCTGTTAAATTTGCAAATTGTATAGCAAAAAGTGTTTTAAAAATGTTATATGAATCAAAATGAGCTAATTAATCTTGAAAAGATTGAGCAAAAATATCTTTTAAAGTATTTCTATTTCTTGAAATTTGTTGAAGACGAAATTTTAAATGGATTAAATACTAAAAATGATATTAAAGAAGACTGGTTTGACAAGTGGAATTCAATTGATAATGAAAAGAAAATATCAGATTTTAACACTGGAGCAGAAAGAGTAATTTATGCTTTAATAAACTCAAAAGGCTTTGGAATTCCTAATTCTTGCCCAGTTGGAAGTGATTTGATGTTTGAAGTTGACGATGCTTACATTCATATTGATCTAAAAACAGTTCAAACAAGCAATATTGGTGATTTTACAAACAGTATTTTTGTTGGAAATAATCAAATCAGTTACAATTCAAAATATATTGTTTCAAATCAAGAAAGAGAATATAGTTTTGCAAATTTGCCATTTGTTTATAATAAACAAAAGACTAAAAAATATTGTTTAACATACTTCCTGAGTATTCTGCATGATGCAACAACTTTTGAAGCTTTGTGTATGTATATAACTTGTTTTCCAAATGGTTTATTGCAACCCGTTTATCAAGGCTCTGTTTTTAAAGCAGGTAAAAATCCTGATAAAGCAAGATATAATATATCTGAGTGTAAAGACTTTAAGTTAATCAATGGTAGAAGAATTTTAGTTTTATATATGAATGCTAATATAAAAGAGGAGTATAAGAAAAAACTTAAATTTCTTAACGAATGTTACGAGTCTCAATCTAATTTGGGGGCAATAAATATATAGTTCCCTAAAAAGTAATAAATTATACTTGACAAATAAAAATTTGTATTAATAATACTTACCCCATTATTATATTATATTTTATTGTTGATCTATTGATTTTTCAATTTTCGCATTATTTTTTTTTCTGTTTTTCTATCAGTTAATCGTTTTTGAATATATTCCTTGTCTTTTATTTATTTTTGGTAAGTTATGCCCTTTATTTTAAGAGAAATCATTGTTTTTTAAGTCTGTAATCGCAATTTTAATATAATAAGTTTATAATATCCAATAATCACTAAATCAAAATGTTAAATTCTAAAAACCTTAATAATCATCAAGAAATTGAAAAAAAAGCTACTGAAAATAATTTAAACTCTAATAATCAAGATTCAAATCAAGAAGAAAATATTTCCGCATCATCAATTAGAGCAAAAAGAAGTAATCAATCATCGACTGCTAAAAGTGGTATTTTCGAGAATATAATTTCTAATTCTCAGCAACATCAACCAACAAATAATCAAGCTCTATCAGTTAAATTAGATGGTGAACAAGATTCAGATTCAACAAGTAAAAGAACTTTATCTATTAAAAATCCTGTCAATCCTAAAATTTCAGAAAGATTTAGCAGGGCAAATTTAATTAGTAGAGCAAATCAAAAATTAGTCATCAATAAGCCTTTGATAAGACAAAATGATGAAAGAATTACTAATGAAAGACATAGCGAAGATTCAAAAACTCATCTTGATGAACATTCAAATAATTACAATTCAACAGCTATGAATAATGTCGATGATAGTGAAGATAATGATTTTAATCTTTCCAACGGCAATAGAAATAACGATGAAGATCCTAATGTAAAAACTCTTGAATTAAAAGAATTGAAAAGAAAAAATGCTGAAGAGCTTATCTCATTAGCATCAAACGAATATGGCCTTGAAAATACAGGTGATTTTGGCAGACAAGATGTGATTTATCACATTTTAAAAAATTTCTCAGAGCAAGATGGCGAGAATGTAATAATTGGAGAAGGTGTGTTAGAAGTTCTTGCTGATGGTTTTGGTTTTTTAAGAGCTCCAGAAACCAATTATTTTGCTGGTTCTGACGATATATATGTTTCTCCTAGTCAAATTAAGAGATTTGCTCTTAGAACTGGTGATACAGTAAAAGGTCAAATTAGGGCTCCAAAAAAAGGAGAAAGATATTTTGCCCTACTTAGAGTTAATGAAGTAAATTACGATAAACCAGAAAAAACTCGCAATAGAGTTTTGTTTGATGATTTAACCCCCCTTCATCCACAGCATAAATTAACCTTGGAAGAAGAAAGGCCTCTAAATGGAGATATTAGCACTAGAATTATTGATATGATTGCTCCTTTTGGCAAGGGTCAAAGATCCTTAATTGTTGCTCCTCCAAAAACAGGTAAAACTTCTTTATTACAAAATATTGCCCATGCAATTACCACTAATAATCCTGAAATTGTCTTAATAATGCTTCTGATTGATGAAAGGCCAGAAGAAGTTACTGACATGATAAGAACGGTAAAAGGTGAGGTTGTTAGTTCAACATTTGATGAACCTGCAATTCGCCATGTTCAGCTTGCAGAAATGGTAATTGAGAAGGCCCGCAGATTAGTAGAAACTAAAAAAGATGTTGTTATATTGCTTGATTCAATCACTAGGCTTGCTAGAGCCTATAATACAGTAATTCCTTCATCTGGTAAAGTTTTAACTGGCGGTGTTGATTCTAATGCTTTGCAAAAGCCAAAAAGATTCTTCGGAGCCGCAAGAAATATTGAAGAAGGCGGTTCTCTTACTATAATCGCTACTGCTTTAGTTGATACTGGTTCAAAAATGGATGAAGTTATTTTTGAAGAGTTTAAAGGAACAGGAAATTCAGAAGTAGTGCTTGACCGTAAAATCTCTGAAAAAAGAATCTTCCCAGCTATTGATATTACTAAATCTGGAACTCGTAAAGAAGAATTGTTAATTGATAGAGCAACTTTGGCAAAAATTTGGATGCTAAGAAGAATCGTGAATCCAATGAGTCCGCTAGAAGCTATGGAATTCTTGCTTGATAAAATTAACAATAGTAAAAGCAACGAAGATTTCTTTAGATCAATGAATTCTTAGCAATTTTAGCTCAAATCATTATTTAAAAACATTAATAAATAAACCTAATTCGTTAGACAGTTTAATTACCTCTTCTTTTTCAAGAAGAAGAGTGGATTTTGCTTCGATCGCAATTCCTGATAATTTTGCTTCATAACATTGTTTGATGGTTGTAATACCAATAGTTGGTAGATCTGCCTTAGTGCTTTGATTTTTTTTTTTCATTTTAACTAAAATTGCTCCTTCATTATAGGCGATGGGTAGTGTTTTGCATCTTTCTATCATTGCATCTGTTCCCTCAACCGCTTCAACGGCAATAATTTGTCTTTGAGATATTATAACTGCTTGACCTATGTCAAATTTAGATAGGCTAGAAATTGCTTTATTAGCAATTTTAATGTTATGAATTTGCTCCACAGATGGTTTAATCAAAGTTAAATTCTCTGCTTTGTTAATAACACAATCAAGCAAATCATCTATCTGCAATATTTTTAAGCCTTTTGTTGCAAAAAAATTTAACACTGTTTTTAGAACCGCATCATCACCTAGGATTTTGTTAGCAAGTATCTTTGCAAGTAATATTGCTCCCGTTTTATCAACCTTTAAATTGCTAAAATTAGGTTTATTGACCGCACCAATAAAAATAATTTCTTTAATCTCTTTTTCTTTGATAATTGCAAGAAACTTCTCAATTGCACCATAAGGCACTGTAATTGGATTATATTGACCATAATCATTTTGATAATTTTCACCTTCTAATAAAAATAAGCAAAATTCCTGCTTGTTTTTTAAGCATTCTGCGATAAGTATTTTAGGTAAATTTCCTCGACCTGCAAATATTGCTAATCTTCCCTTAATTTTCTCTTTATTTTTAAACATTTTGAAATGGATAATTTAATGTTTATTTATTAACAAGCTTTACTTTTGCAAACTTAATTTGGTGATGTTTTTTTTGTAAAATTTCAAATTGATAATTATCAATAGTAAATTTTTCTTGTTCATCAGGAACTCTGCCAAGCTTACTAATAATTAGTCCAGCAAGATTATATCCTTCATTTTCTTCCTCAAGATTCCAGTCAAGTCTTTTATTGATATTTCTTACCATTGATTTTCCAGCAATTTTATAATAACCATCTCTTAGTTTCATTATTTCTCCAGCATTTATTTCATCTTGCTCTTTGATTTCACCAACTATTTCTTCAAGAATATCCTCGAGAGTTACTAAACCTTGTAGTGAGCCATATTCATCAACCACAAAGGCAATTTTTTGTTTTTTCCTACGAAATGCCGAAAGTTGTGCCCTTAGTGAATTTGTGGCGGGAACGAACCAGGCATCGATAATATAAGGTTTAAGATTAAAATCTTTCCAATCAAAACTTTCATTATTTTTAGCAAAATTAAGATTTTTTAATAATTTTCTAATATTTAGAACCCCAATAATATTTTCTGGATTATCTTTCCATAAGGGAATCCTACTATGCTTTAGCTCTAAGGCTTGTTTAATTAAAATTTTATTTTCTATTTCAATATTAATTGAAACAATATCTTTACGGTGAATCATTACTTCGCAGATTTCAATTTCTGATAAATCTAGAACTCCTTCAATCATTTTGCGGTCATAGCTATAAATAGAGCCTTCTTTATGTTTTAAATAAACTGTATCTCTAATTTCATTTCGCTCAAGTAGATGCTTATCTTGAAAATTATTTTTATTTTTTGAAGAAAAGCAATTTAGAAAAATATTAACTATTTTATGAATCGAGTCAATAAAAGGAAAAAAAACTGTTACCAGCATTTTAATAGTGCTGGCAAAGAATAGTGCCACCTTGTCAGAATGATGTATAGCATAAGTTTTTGGTAAAACCTCTGAAAAAACTAATACCAATATTGTCATTACAATGGTCGCATAAATTAAACCAGAATCACCAAATAATTTGATTAAAACACTGGTTGCAATTGCTGATGCAAGAATATTGATGGCATTATTGCCAAGCAACATGGTGCTAATTACTTTGTCGCGATTTTTTAACAATTCTTCAAGAATTTTGGCTTTTTTAATTCCTTCATTAGCAAGTCGATGTGCTCTTGCTCTTGATGATGCTGTTATTGCGGTTTCAAAGCAAGAAAATAAGGCGGAAAGAATTAATAATATTAAAACAATAATGATATTAATTTCAATTGTGTAATCCATTGGTAAATTTATAAATTAAGGGGTTGTTATAATTTAGTTGAATAGCTGATTCTTGGGTCAATGAGGCGATAACAAATATCGCTAATAATATTAGCAAATAACCCAATTAAGCTAAAGCAAAAAATTGTGCCAAATATTACAGGATAATCTCTTGAGATTGTTGCTTCATATCCTAATAATCCCAGCCCATCTAGTGAAAAGATTATTTCAATTAACATTGAAGAAGTAAAAATTATTGTAATTAATTGAGCCGGTAGCCCTCCTATGATAAGCATCAATGCATTTCTTGCAATATGGTGATATAAAATTTTTTTTAGCCCCAACCCTTTAATAATTGCTAATGATACATAAGTTTTATTCAATTCTTCCAAAAAAGTATTTTTACAAAATATTGTTAAAGATGCTATTCCACTCGCTATCATTGCTATTATTGGCAATGATAAATGCCAAAAATAATCAAGAACCTTTTGATGCCAGTTGAGTTCTGTAAAATTATCGGAAATTAAACCTTTAAGGGGGAATATTTTTAAGAAATTTCCTCCACAAAATAATATTATTAAGCCAATTGCCAGCAGAAAACTTGGCAAGGCATTAAAAACAATCATGATTGTTGTTGTAATTAAATCGAATGATGAATTGCATTTAACCGCTTTCTTTATGCCAAGCGGAATAGCAATTAAATAGCTGATAATTAAGCTCCAAAAGCCAAGAGAAATTGATACTGGAAGTTTTTCAATTATTAAATCGCCAACTTTTTTATCTTGATAAAAACTCGTGCCGAGATCAAATGTAATTAATTGTTTTAAGGTTTTAAGAAATCTTTCTTGTAAAGATAAATCAAAACCAAAAGTTTTATTAATTTCTGCAAGTAATTCAGGTTCAATTTCAGTTGTTTGATTATTGCTAGAAATTGCTGAATTGTTAGTTGAATTAATATTGATTGATTTATTAAAAGAGTTTGACATAGCAACCTCACCACTGATAGTTTGGTGATTAATTTTATTGATTAATTGTTCAACTGGTCCACCGGGAGCCATTTGAATTATAAAAAAATTGATTGTGATTATTATAAATAAAGTTGGAATTAATAATATCAGTCTCTTAAATAGATAAAAAATCATTGAGAAATTATTTTAAAGAGGTAAAACAGGTTTTTTAACTATTAATTTTAAACGAAATGTCTCAAGATAAAAACATTAACAATATCAATATCAAAGATAAAGATAATAATCAATTTTTGCAAGAATTTATTGATGCTAAGGCAATATTGCAGGGTCATTTTATTTTATCTTCTGGTTTGCACAG
The DNA here is from genome assembly GCA_021298605.1 of Rickettsiales bacterium. GTDB lineage: Bacteria > Pseudomonadota > Alphaproteobacteria > Rickettsiales > UBA1997 > JAJTDS01. The sequence continues at coordinate 10,638 of JAJTDS010000007.1, read as the reverse complement.
CAATATTTATATGCAATGTGCTAGAGTATTAATGAACCCTGTTCGTTCTCAAAGGCTTTGTAAGGCACTTGCTAATAAAGTTATTGAAAAATTAGGCAATAATTTTTGCGATATTGTTCTTTCTCCAGCAATGGGAGGAGTTGTGGTAGGTTATGAATTGGCAAAACAGTTAAATTATGAAGCAATATTTTGCGAGAGAGTTAATGGAGTTTTTGAGTTAAGAAGAGGTTTTGAATTGCAGAAAGGAGCTCGTGTTCTTGTAGTTGAGGATGTTATTACCACTGGTAAATCTTCGCTAGAAACTTTTGATCTAGTTAATAAATTGGGTGGAGTTGTAGTTGCAGAAGCTTGTTTAGTTGATAGAAGTGCTAATAAAAATCTTACTGAAGAATTGAAGGTTCCTGTAATTTCATTAATTGAAATTGAGGTGCGAACATTTGAAAGTAGCAATGTCCCTGAAGACTTAAAAAATATAGTCGCAGTTAAGCCGGGTAGTAGATTTTTGCAGAAATAACCTTAAAAATAAGGCTATTTTGATGTTTTATTTTTGTGGATCAATCCAAGAGATATTGCCATCTTTGCGATGATAGACAAAATTTATTTTGCCGTTTTTATTATTGATAAAAGCAAGGGCAGGTAGGTTTAATAGATCCATCTTCATGATTGCTTGTTCAATGGATAAATTTTCAATCTCAGATTCCTTTTCGTTTATAATTCTTATTGAGCTGTCAATATTAACAGGCTTTTCCTTGGCTATTTCTTCATTTTCATATTCTGAAAAAATATCAAATGCCATTGGAGGTACAATATATTTGGTTGCCAATAGCGAATCAACATTTGTTTCAACATTTTTAATACTATATTGATGGCGATATTCTTTGATTCTTTCTTTATATCTTCTTAGTTGTTTAATAACTTTTTCCATTGCTTCATTAAATGAAACATATACATCTCCTGCTTCGCCATCACTTTTAATGGTTATTCCTCTGCCCTTAACCCCTTCATTGATGATGATTGAGGTGTGAAACATTTGTCCGTTTTTAGTAAAGCGAATATCTCCACTGATGGCATTTTGAAAATATTTGCCAATTACTTTTTCAAGATTATTGCAAGCATAATTATTAAGAGACTGCCCAATATCAAGGTTTGAACCAGCAACACGAATATCCATATTTTAGTTATTTTAATTGATAAATTTATATAGTAGCTCTGATTTGTTCCATTACAAATTGAAGTATTCCGCCATGTTTGTAATATTCAATTTCATTGCTAGTGTCAATTCCACATAATAATTTAATTATTGTTTGCGACCCATCTTTACGAGTAATGACACAATCAATATCTTGTTTTGCTTTGATTGAGCTGTCAAGACCGACTATTGATATTGTTTCATTTCCTAACAATTTTAGACTATGTCGATTGATATTATCCTTGAAAATTAAAGGGAGAACACCCATTCCAATTAAATTAGAGCGGTGAATTCTCTCAAAGCTTTCTGCAATTACTGCCTTTACTCCAAGAAGGTGGGTGCCTTTGGCAGCCCAATCTCTTGAGGAGCCAGTTCCGTATTCTTTGCCTGCAAATATCACTAGAGGCAAATTTTTTTGCTGATAAATAGATGATGCATCGTAAATTGATATTATTTCAGGGTTTTCATTGCCTATTTGTTCGTCAATGATTGTAAATCCACCTTCTTTTGCTCCTTTTAAAATTTCATTTTTGATGCGAATATTGGCAAAGGTTCCACGAATCATTACTTCATGATTGCCTCTTCTAGCTCCGTAGGAATTAAAATCTACTGGTTTGATGTTTAAAGATTGCAGATATTTTGAAGCAGGAGAGGTGCTGGAAATATTGCCAGCAGGGGAAATGTGATCTGTTGTTATTGAATCGCCAAATATTCCAAGAATTCTAGCATTTTCAATATTTTTAACCTCATAATTATTATTTTCAAAGAAGCTAGGAAGCCTAATGTAAGAGCTTGCTTTGTTCCAATTATAAGTTTTTGACTTTTCTACATTAATTTTTTGCCATTGAGCATCGCCTTCAAATAGGTTTGAATATTTATCGGCAAATATTTTTCTAGTGATGTTGCTTGAAATTACATAATCTATCTCTGATTTACTTGGCCATAAATCTTTTAAAAATACTGGTTTTTGATTATTGTCAAAGCCAATTGGTTGAGTCTCTAGGTCAATATTAATGGTTCCAGCTATTGCAAATGCAACAACTAGAAGAGGAGATGCCAAATAATTGGCTTTTACTAATGGATGAACTCTGCCCTCAAAATTGCGGTTTCCTGATAAGATTGCTGAAACCGCAAGATTATTATCTTTGATTGTTTTTTCAATTGCCGGTTCTAATGGTCCAGAGTTGCCAATGCAAGTAGTACATCCATAGCCGATAATGTTAAAACCCAATTTATCTAAATATTCTTGAAGTCCAGAATTTTTAAGATAAGCAGTTACTACTTGTGAACCTGGTGCGAGTGAGGTTTTTACAAAAGGTTTAACATTAAGCCCCTTCTCAACCGCTTTTTTTGCTAATAAACCAGCTCCAATTAAAACCGAAGGGTTGGAAGTGTTGGTGCAAGAAGTGATAGCAGCAATTACTATATCGCCATGTCCTAATTTATCATTATTGCCATCAATATTAAATTTTTTATCAATATTTTCAATTTTTAATTCATTGGCAAAATTAGCAAAAGAATTTGAGCTATCAGCGAGATTAATTCTGTCTTGAGGTCTTTTAGGGCCAGCAAGACTTGGTTTTATTGTTGAAATATCAAGTTCAATAATTTCGCTAAAATTTGGTTGTTGTTGATAATTTTCAACAAATAAGCCTTGTTCCTTGCTATATTTAGTTACCAACTCAATATTCTCAATAGTTCTTGCAGTTAAATTAAGATATTTTATGGTTTCTTCATCGATTGGAAATATTCCGCAAGTTGCACCATATTCAGGTGCCATATTAGCTATTGTAGCACGATCAGCAAGGCTTAATTCTGTAAGAGCAGAACCACAAAACTCAACAAATTTACCAACTACTGATTTTTTTCTTAAAATATTGGTAATTGTAAGTACTAAGTCGGTTGCGGTTACTCCTTCTTTTAGTTTTCCTGTCAGTTTAAAGCCTATCACTTCTGGAATTAGCATTGATATAGGTTGCCCAAGCATTGCGGCTTCAGCCTCAATGCCACCAACTCCCCAGCCAAGAACAGCTAGACCATTTATCATTGTTGTATGGCTATCAGTTCCAACTACACTATCAGGATAAGCAAGAGATGAATTATTTTCTTCTTTACTCCAAACCACTTGAGCAAGATTTTCAAGATTTACTTGATGACAAATTCCGGTTCCGGGTGGCACGACACGAAAATTATTAAATGATTTTTGAGCCCATTTTAAAAATTCATATCTTTCAAGATTTCTTGAAAATTCTAGTTCAACATTTTTTTGTAAAGCGGTGTTAGAGCCTGCAAAATCAACTTGTACAGAATGGTCAATAACTAAATCAACTGGTACTAATGGATTAATTTTAGTAGGATCTGAATTTTTATTGGTAAAAGAATCTCTCATTGCTGCAAGATCAACAACTGCGGGAACTCCTGTAAAGTCTTGCATTAATACTCTTGCGGGGCTAAAAGCGATTTCAATTCTTTTTTCGGGATTATTTACCGAATCAATAACCGCAAGCAAATGCTCTTCTACAATGATTTCTCCATCAAAATTTCTAACTAAATTCTCAAGCAATATTTTTAAACTATAAGGCAAATTTTCAATATTGCGATTAAGTTTTTTTGCTGTTTCTGATAAAGAATAAAATTGATATTCTTTTTGAGAGGTTTTTAATTTTGAGGTTTCAATAAATTTTGTCATAGCTTTTAATAATAGAGGTTTAGATAATTTATAATAACTAATTTATTGTAAGGTTATTACTGTCATTATTTGGAGGTTTGGTTAAAATTCTAATATGTTAATTAATTAAGTAAATTAGCTAATAAAATTTAAAAAACAATAACAATTAAATTAGTTAAAAATAAATTAGTATTTGACAAAATTTAAGAGTTTTTTATTATTTTTGACTTTTTAAATTTATTTAAATTGTAATTTTCAATGAATATAACACAAAATAATTTTACACAAAATTCCCCTAAACATTTTATTGATTTATCAGATTTTAATCTAGAAATATTGAGATCCATAATTGATAATGCTAAAAAAATGAAGCAACATTTAAAGAATAAAGATAATAAAGTTCTTGCTGAGCAAGCAAAAATTTTGTCTCATAAAATTTTAGCAATGATCTTTGAAAAAACTTCAACCCGTACCAGAATCTCATTTGAGTCCGCAATTAAGCAGTTAGGGGGCTCCTCAATTGTAATGAATAAGTCTGATACTCAACTTGGTAAAGGAGAAACAATCGAAGATACTGCAAAAGTAATTTCAAGAATGGTAGATGCTGTAATGATAAGGTGCTACGAGCATAAAACCTTGCTTGATTTTGCAAAATATGCCACCATACCCGTTATTAATGGCCTCTCTAATTTTTCTCATCCTTGTCAAATTATGGCAAGCATTATGGCTATTGAAGAAAGGCTTGGAGACATTAATAATTTAACTCTTGCTTGGTTTGGTGATGCAAATAATGTATTAAATTCCTACATTCAGGGGGCAGAAATTTTTGGCTATAATCTAAGAATTGCTAAGCCTAATAAATATAACTTTTGCGATGAGCAAATTGCAATTTCAATTGGCAAAGGAGCAAGAATTAAAGTTAGCGAAAATCCTCAAGAAATTGCTGATGGTTCTAATGTTCTAATTACTGATACTTGGTTCTCAATGGGTGATGGCAGTGACGAAAATGAAGAATATAAAAAACAGAAGTTAAATCTGTTGTTGCCTTATCAAATCAATCAAAATTTAATGAAACTAGCAAATAAAGATGCAATATTTACTCATTGCTTGCCACTTTATCGCAATTATGAAGCTACTGCCGAGGTTGCGGATTCTAGTCAATCAATAATCTTTGAAGAAGCAGAGAATCGTCTTCATGTTCAGAAATCAATATTGCAATATTGTCTAGCAGAAATCTAAAAATTATCAAATTTAAATATTTCTTAATTTTAGTTAAGTTCGTCAATAATTGCAATTGATGCTTTAGTGGTTGGTTTAATGGTTTGCTCAAGACCAAGAATTTTTAAAATTTTTTGAGAATCTTTTATTTGCTGATTAGCAAAATTTTTATTAGTTAAAAGTTCTTTAATTTTTGGTAAAAGATATTCGGGGCTACAATTTTGTTGAATTGCTTCGGGAATTATTTCTTGATTGGCAATTAAATTGATAATATTGGCAAATTTAATTTTGATTAGCATTTTTACAATTAAATAGCTTAAATAATTGATTTTATAGCCAATAATTATCGGAATTTGATAAAGTGAAAATTCTAAACTATTGGTTCCAGACTTGCAAATTGCTATATCACATGCCATCATCATTGAATGTTTTTCTTCTTTATTTTCAACTAAGAAATAGGGCATTTCTAGGTTTTTAGACATTGATATTACAATTTCATGAGTTTTTGTTACTACTGGTAAGGCAACAACAAATTTATATCCTGCTCTAAATAATTGATTCGCAGTTTCAATAAATTGAGGAAATATTTTTAGCACTTCGCTATTTCGACTTCCAGCGGTTATTGCCATCAAAAAATTGTCAGGGCTAATGTTTTTTCTTTGATAAAAAGATATTTTTTCTTCTTCGCGAAAAGCTAAATTTGGTGTATTTTCAATAATTGGATGACCAATAAATATGGTTTTAAGGTTAAATTTTTCAAAATATGGTGGTTCAAAAGGCAAAATTGCAAGCAATAAATTATAAATTTTGGCAATTTTTCTTGCTCTAGATTTACGATAAGCCCAAACAGAAGGAGCAATTAAATGAATTTTTTTTATTTGATGATTAGAGTGATTTAAATTCTTATTTTCTTTTAAAAATTTATTTAATTTATTCATTACTCTAAATGAAAAATCTGGAGCATCAATTGAAATTACAGCATCAACCTCATTGGCAATAATTTGTTTTGCGGTAAAATTAATTAATCTAATTAATTTTGGAATATGTGGTAAAATTTCTACGAAACCCATTAAAGATAATTCTTCAATAGCAAATATTGTTTCCAGCCCTTGCTCCTGCATTAATTTGCCACCAATTCCAATAAATTCAAAGCTACAACTTTTATTAATTAATTGCTTTTTTAATTCCTCAATTAATTTACTTCCCAGTAAATCACCAGAAGCTTCTCCTGCAATAATGAAGAATTTATAATGATTTTTACTTAATGTCATTTTAATTATAAATCAGAAGGTTGAGTTGTTTTTTTTCTTACCTCTTTGGGAAGAATAAATACTGTATTTTCAGTTACTCCTTCCATATTTGTTACCAAGATATTTTTTTGTAATAATTTGCCGATTGCTTCCACTACTTGTTGTACCAATATTTCTGGAGCCGATGCCCCAGCAGTTATGCCAATTTTTTTAATGCCATTAAACCATTGATAATTGAGATCGGAAGCGGAATTTATTAGATAAGATGGCAATCCGCATTCTTCACCTAAATCTCTTAGGCGATTAGAATTGGAGCTATTTTTTGCTCCTATAACTATAATCATTTCAACCATTTTTGTCATTGCCTTTACTGCATCTTGACGATTTTGGGTAGCATAACAAATATCTTTTGTTGCTAAACCTTTTTGTAGATTAGGGAATCTTGATTCAAGAATTGCAACAATTTTTTTAGTATCATCAACACTAAGAGTTGTTTGAGTTACATAGGCAATTTTTTTATCTGGACTAATGTTGATATTTTTAGCATCCTCTTCGCAAGTAACTAGAATTACGGGCTTATTAACTCTACCGCTTGTTCCTTCAACTTCTGGGTGTCCTTTATGTCCAATTAAAATTATTTCATATTCTTGTTCTTCATATTTTTTTGCTTGACGATGAACCTTGCTAACTAGGGGGCAAGTGGCATCTATAACTTTAAAATTCATTGATTTTGCTTGATTCTCAACTTTGTCAGATACTCCATGGGCAGAAAAAATTACAGTTGCATTGTTTTGCTTTATTTCTGATAATTCATCAACAAAGATAGCCCCCTTATTTTTTAAATTATCGACTACAAATTTATTATGAACGATTTCATGCCTTACAAATATTGGTGCTCCAAATTGTTCTAGTGCCAACTCAACTGTTTCAATTGCTCTTGTGACTCCAGCACAGAAACCCCTAGGTTTAGCAAGAATGATTTCTAAATCTGACATATAAATAAATTTTTAAATTAGCTAAAGTAATAATTTTGATAATCCTAAAAACACCAAAAAAGAGAATGAATCGGTGATAGTAATAAGAAAGACTCCTGATGATATTGCAGGATCAAATTTTAATTTATGCAGTAAAATTGGAATTAATGCTCCAAAAAACCCTCCAATGATTATAGTGGCAATCATTGCAAGTGCCAAAACTAAACTTAAATGAATATTTCTTTGCCATAAATAACAAAATAATGCTCCTATTAATGCAAGAATAATACCATTCAAAGAACAAGTTAATATTTCTTTGATTAAAATTTTCACTCTACCAAAGTTAGTAATATCATTGGTTGCAATTGCCCTAACTAGAATAGTTAAGGCTTGGGTTCCTGCATTTCCTGCCAAAGATGCAATAACGGGCATTATTACTGCAAGAGCAACTATTTTTTGAATTTCGCTTGAAAATAAAGCGATAATACTTACTGCCATGCTACTAGTAAAAAGGCTGGTTAGCAACCAAGGAATTCTTGATTTTGCAGTTTCAAATGCTCCGCTACGAAAATTACCTTCTTGCACCCCACCAAGAAATAGAATATCTTCTTCTGCTTCATCTTGTAATATATCAATTACATCATCGGCATAGATAACTCCTGATAATGTTCCTTCATTATCAACAACTGGGGCATAATTTAGAGAATATTTAGTAAATATTTTAACTGCTTCTTCTTTGTCCATGCTTACAAATAAGGTTTTAACGTCATCTTCTTTTGCCATAATTTGCGACATCGTGATTTGCTTTTTGCTTTTTAGTATTTGGCTAACTTTAACTTCAGAAATAGGCTTGAAATCATCATCAACAATTACAATTTTATGAAAATCATCTGGTAAATCGTGGTTATTTTGTAAGTGATAGGTTGCTTGGGCAACGGTCCAATCTTTTTTAAATGCTATAAAATTTTGTTTCATCAATCTGCCAACAGAATTTTCAGGATAAGAAAGTGCCTCTTCAATTTCGCTTCTTTTTTCGTTTGATACTTGATCGAGAATCTCGTTTATTTCTGCATTATCAAGGTTTTCAATTACTTGAACGGCATCTTCTGTTTCAAGCTGATCAATTGCCTTAGCACTGATTTTAGAGCCTAATAGTTCAATGATTTGATTTTTTAAATCATCGCTCAAATAAGTTAATGTTTCTGGGTCAAAATTTGCTGAAACCACTGAAATTAAACTGGAAATTTGCTCTTCATCAAGGTTAGAAATAAGCTCTGCTTGATCTGCTGGATGTAGCTCTAAGAATAGTTTTTTTAGTGGGGCATTGAGGTTATTATTAATCGAATTAATAATGCGATTTTTTATATTTTGATCTACTCCAAACTCATTGTCAAAATTATCGTTTTTTTTGTCTTTGCTCATTTTGAAACAATTATTTTAATTTGATTTTGATTTATCTAAATATTATTGACAATAACAATAAGGCAATCAAGAAATTTTTATTAATTCTAATATTAATTATTTTTCATATAGCTTATGATAAATCATTTCCAGACCTTCAACTGTAAGATTTGGGCTATGAAAAAAATAATTAGAAATTGGTTGTTTTATAAAATCTTCTTCTGTTGTATCAATGCATAATGCGGTTCTAAATATTTCAGCAAGCCCTCCTGTAATAATTTTTCTGGTTTTAGCACCTAATTCATCTTCTATTCTTTTTACCATTCCTTCAATCATTGCAATATAGCCAAAATAAACCCCAGAATTCATTGCTTCAATAGTGTTTTTGCCGATAATATTTTTTTGTGCCTTAACATTGATTTTAGGCAATTGTGCAGTCATTTCATGCAATGATTTTAGCGATAAATTTAAGCCGGGAGAAATTGCCCCACCAAGATATTCTCCGCCTGATCCAACTACATCAAATGTTGTCGCTGTTCCAAAATCAACAATAATTAGGTTATCTTGTGAAATTCCAAATTTTTGATAGGCGATAATTGAATTTACTAGGCGATCAATACCAATTTCATTTTTATTTTTTAAGTTAATAGTGATAGGCAGTTTGTTGCGATAATCATCTACTATGATGATTTTTTTGAGAATATTGTTATTGACAATTTTTTTGATTGCCTGCTCGATTCTACCTGTAATTGTAGGAACAACTGAAGCAATGATACAGCCATTAATTTGAAGTATGTCAATTTTTGCAGTTAACAATAATTCAATTATATCAACCGCAAAATCATCGGTAGATTTATCAAGGCTACTATTAATTCGCCATTGATTTAATATTTTATGTTCTTCAAATATTGATAAAACAACATTGCTATTTCCAATATCAACTGCTAATAACATTTTATTTTATTTTAATTTTTCGCAGGCTCTAGCAATTCTAGACATTGAGTCTTTAAGAAATTCTTCGCTTGCAGCATAAGAGATTCTAAAAAAGCCACTAGCTCCAAATGCAACTCCGGGAACTACAGCAACGAGTGCCTCTTCTAATAAATAAGTGGCGAAATCATTATCATCTTTTATTATTTGTTCAACCCCTGAAATTATTCCTTTCTTGCCTAATAGTTTTTTACAGGAAGGGAATACATAAAATGCTCCATTTGGCTTATTGCATTCTATCCCATCAATTTGGTTAAGCATTGAAACTACTAAATCTCTTCTTTGTTGGAAGATTTTTTTCCCTTGCTGAATGTAATCTTGATTGCCATTAAGTGCTTCAACCGAAGCTGCCTGACTAATTGAAGATGGGCTTGATGTGCTTTGTGATTGAATCATCGACATTGCTTTAATTAGTTTTTCTGGACCAGCACCATAACCTATTCTCCATCCTGTCATTGCATAAGCCTTAGAAACACCGTTAATCACTAAGCATCTATCTTTAAGTTGTGGAGCAATTTGAGGCAAGGTATAAAATTTTAAGTTGTCAAAAATTAAATGTTCGTAGATATCGTCGGTTAAAATATGAATTTGTGGATTTTCAATAAGAATTTTAGCTAAAACAAGTAATTCCTCTTGATTATAGCAGGCACCAGTAGGATTACTTGGTGAATTAAGAATTAGCCATTTAGTTTTAGAGGTAATTTTTGACTTTAATTCATCGGGGGTAATTTTGAAATTATTTTCAGAGCTTGATTGAGCGATAACAGGAACTCCTCCTGCAAGCAAAACCATATCTGGATAAGAAACCCAATAAGGAGCAGGAATTATTACTTCATCAAGTGGATTAATTGTTGCAATTAGGGCATTATATATAACTTGCTTTGCACCAGTGCTAACAATAATTTCTGATGCTTTATAACTTAATTCATTTTCTCTTTGAAACTTATT
>JAJTDS010000070.1 GCA_021298605.1 Rickettsiales bacterium | reverse complement strand
TATAGTACTCTTCCATAATCGTCAAGGTTTATCATATCTGTTTTCATTGCTTTTAAAAACATTTGAACTTTTAGGCGGTCAACTAACACATAATACCAAGCTTCTCTACCGCGATCATTGCCGTGAACAAGATAGATTAAATCTGCCATTGCTCTTTTTTTAGGGTCGATATTGCTAATTTTTTGATTATTAGAGCTACCAGAGCTTACTAATTGTTGAGTAGAGTTAACGGGAGGCTTCTTCGCGAATCTTTCTGCGAAGGATTTTTTTTGATTCGGGTCAATATTATCTTCTTGATTCATAAGTCATTTAAAATTAATTAAAAGGTTTTTTTAAGATGTTATAGTGTTTTCAGTGTTTTCTAATGTATTTATCATCCACCATTGATTGACAGGAATTCTTGGTCCACATGGGCTTTTTGATGCCCCTTTGTTAGTAATGATGCTGTTTGCAACGCAAGGACTTTTTATATCAACCGCTTTTTTAGAGCAAGAATTTGCTAATGTTATTAAAAAAATTGCAATTAAAATATTCTTAAAATTTTTGATAAACATTTTATTTTTTATGTTGATTGATAGCATTTTTTGTTGATTTTATATAAATGCTACTAAAAATTTGTAATTAAAATATAACTGTTATTAATTAAATTTAAATATAATTAATAACTACTAGAACAATTTAAATTGCAAAACTTAATAAACAAATATTTTTTTAACAAATTATTTGTTGCTTTTTATTTTTTTTATATCAAATTTTCCCTAACTTTTTAGATATTAACATATAATATTATTCTAAATTAGATAAATATGCACTCGTAGCTCAATTGGATAGAGCATCTGACTACGGATCAGAAGGTTGTAGGTTCAAATCCCGCCGAGTGCGCCATTATTAACACTACAAAATCAAAGCAATAAATTAATTTAAAATATTTTTAAAATTATCTTAAAAATTAGAAATAAAATGAATTAATCTTTAATCTTAAATAAATCAAGCTAATAAAATGAACAAATATAAATTAAATTTATCTGGTTTTTTTAAATATTTCAATAAAGATTTTCCTGCTAGTGTGGCGGTTTTTTTTGTTGCTCTGCCTCTTTGTTTGGGGGTTGCTCTTGCCTCTGGAGCTCCAATGTTTTCTGGTATTGTTGCTGGAGTAGTTGGTGGTTTAGTTACAGGTTTTTTAAGTGGCTCTGCTGTTGGTGTTAGTGGGCCGGCTGCTGGTTTAGCGGTTATTGTTCTTGGATATTTAACCTCGCTTGGTTCTCAATTTGATAATGCTTGGCAAATATTTTTATTAGTAGTTTTTTTTGCTGGTATTTTTCAGTTATTAGCTGGTTTATTAAAGCTTGGTTCGATAGCATATTATTTTCCTTCTTCGGTTATTAAGGGTATGCTTAGTGGCATTGGTATAATTATTGTCCTTAAGCAAATTCCCCATGCGGTTGGTTATGATAAAGATTTTAACGGCGATTTTTACTTTTATCAAAATGACGGGCAGAATACTTTTTCTGAATTGTTGAATATTTTAAATCTGGTTTCTTTCCCAGCTCTATTTGCTTCAATTGTGGGGCTAGCAATATTAATTTTATGGGATTCTGCATTTTTTAAAAAAAATATTCTTGAAAAAATAGCTATTTTAAAAAATATTGCCAAATTCTTGCCTGCTCCTTTGGTGGCGGTTATTTCTGGGGTTGTTATCTCTAATTTATTTTCCTTTAGCGAAGAGCATATTGTTAATATTCCTATTGCTGATAGTTTTAAGGGTTTTTTAGGGCAATTTTCTTTTCCAGATTTTAAATATATCACTAATCCGCAAATTTATTTAATGGCATTAATTATTGCAATTGTTGCTAGTATTGAAACATTATTATGTGTTGAGGCAACGGATAAGCTTGACCCTCAAAAAAGAATAACCCCCACCAACCTAGAATTAAAAGCCCAAGGTATTGGTAATATTGTCTGTGGTCTTATTGGTGGCTTGCCAATAACTCAAGTTGTAGTAAGAAGCAGTGCTAATATTAATTTTGGCGGCAAAACTAAATTATCAACTATGCTTCATGGCCTTTTATTGCTGATTTCAGTTATTTCCATTCCTAAAATTTTAAATATGATTCCGCTTGCTACACTTGCATCAATATTAATTTTAGTTGGTTATAAATTAGCAAAGCCAACTATTTTTAGAGATATGTATCGCCTAGGTTTAGAGCAATTTTTACCATTTATTGTAACGATTATAGGTATGTTGTTAACCGATCTATTAAAAGGTGTGGCAATGGGTATGGTTGTTGCTTTAATCTTCATTTTATATCATAATTTTCGCAATGCTTACCAAAAGGTTGTCGATTCTTCAGCTGAAGATAATAATAATCATCATTTCATCAGTCTTTCAGACAATGTTTCTTTTTTGAATAAGGGTGCAATATTGCAAATGCTACAAGAAATGCCAAATAATGCAAAAGTTATTATAGATGGCAGTAGGTCTCGCTCTATTCATCAAGATATTATAGAAATAATCAACGATTTTATCATTAACTCAAAAACAAAGAAAATTGATATTGAGTTCAGGGGCTCAACTCTTAGAAAACAAATTCAATATGTGGTTGATAATAAAAAAATTACACTAACAAAAGAAGTTAGGGACAACATTACTCCCGCAAAGGCAATTCAAATGCTTAAAGACGGCAATCAAAGATTCTTAAATAATCTTAAATTTAATCGCAACTTGTTGCAACAAGTTAACGAAACCTCCGATCAACAAAACCCCTTTGCTTTTATATTGAGTTGTATTGATTCAAGAACATCAGCGGAGTTAATATTTGACCAAGGCTTAGGAGACATCTTTAGCTGTAGAATTGCAGGCAATATTATTAATGATGATATCCTTGGAAGTATGGAATTTGCTTGTAAAGTTGCGGGTGCAAAGTTGATATTGGTTCTTGGGCATAGTGAATGCGGAGCAATAAAAGGTGCTTGCGATAAGGTTAAAATGGGCAATCTTACTGGTTTATTAAGAAAAATTGATTTTGCAGTCAAGGCAGAAGAGACAATAACCGATAATCGTAATGCTGGCAATGTTGAGTTTGTTAATAAGGTAACAAAATTAAATGTTGTTACTGCTATCGAACAAATTACTGAACAAAGCGAAATTATTAATGAAATGTATAAAAATAAGCAAATTGCAATTATTGGCGGTGTTTATGATGTTGCTAGTGGGTTGGTAGAATTTTATGAATCATAAACTCGCACTACCGCTTTTTATAACCTTTGAGGGTATTGAAGGTTGCGGAAAGTCAACTCAAGCTAAAATTTTATATGATTATCTTAAACAGCAAGGATATTCGGTAATATTAACAAGAGAGCCAGGAGGCACTGCCATTGGCAATGATATTAGGCAAATTTTAATTGATAAAAAAAATAATCAAATCGACCCACTAACAGAGCTAATGCTTAATTTTGCTAGCCGTATCGAGCATTTGCAACAAGTTATATTGCCCGCTCTAAAAAATAACATTATTGTTATTAGTGATCGCTTCTACGACTCAACCCTTGCTTATCAAGGCTTTGCTATGGGTGTAGAAATTGAGATTATCGAAAAAATGCATCAATTAATGATAAACTCAATACAGCCTAACATTACCTTCTTGTGCGATATGGAAGTTGAGGTGGCATTTCAAAGAATAAAATCTCGCTTTGATAATAATCGCTATGAAGAGCTATCTTTTGACTTTCACAATAAAGTAAGAAATGGTTTTTTAGAAATTGCTAAAAATAATGCGGGCAGAATAAAAATTATCAATGCCAATAATGATGTCAGTAAGGTTGCCGAGCAGGTTATTAAATATTTAAATTTCTAGCTTAACTAACTTAATGAATCGATAGAGGGGATTCGCTTTAGGATAAATCGGCTTGCCATTTTTATCTGTTCTTTCATCAAGCTCAAATTTATAGCCTGCTGGTGCTCTTGGCAGATTTAAAGGAGTAAAGTTACCATTCTCTCGATGAACCTTGTGGTTAATATAACTATCAGTAAATTCTGCCTCGTTAAAATAATCATCTCCTTTTTCAATAGTGCCATTATTTAAATAATAAGAAGGTAAAAAATCTACTCCGGTAAGA
>JAJTDS010000033.1 GCA_021298605.1 Rickettsiales bacterium | reverse complement strand
GTTAGCACTAATAACAGCATCTTCAGCAACTTTTTGTAAACCATCTGCTCCGTGTGAGAGAATATAAGTTAATGCACGAACATGCATTCCAAACTGACCGTTAAAACCCTTAACCTTGCCAACAGTGTTTTTATGAGCAATAAAGCGATATTGGTTATTTTCTTTTATAACATGGGGAGTAGGTAAAAATTCGAGAAAATCTTTTCTAGCTGCAATTGGCCCAGAACCCGGCCCCCCACCGCCATGAGGAGTTGAAAAGGTTTTATGAAGATTAAAATGCATAACATCAACCCCTAAATCAAAAGGGCGAACCTTGCCTACAATAGCATTATAATTAGCTCCATCGCAGTAAAAATAACCGCCAGCATCATGAATTATATCAGCAATTTCTTTAATGTTTTTTTCAAACTTTCCGCAGGTATTAGGGTTGGTAATCATTGTTCCTGCAATATTGTTGAAATTCTCGGCAACAATTTTTTTGAATGCCTCAATATCAATTAAACCCTCTTTGTCAGTTGGCACAACTTTAATTTGAAAACCACAAATTGCTGCGGTTGCAGGGTTGGTTCCGTGAGCAGAATCAGGAATGATAACAATATTGCGATGGGTGTCTCCTTTAACCAAATGAGCCTTACGAATTACAAGCATGCCAGCCAGTTCTCCTTGAGCACCTGCGGCAGGAGCCAAGGAAACAGCTTCTAGACCAGTTAGGGTTCCTAACCAATTTTGTAAATCATACATTAATTCAAGGGCTCCTTGAATGGTTGATTCATCTTGCAAAGGATGAATATCTGCAAAACCTGCTAAACGAGCCATTTTTTCATTAAGGCGAGGATTATGCTTCATGGTACAAGAGCCAAGAGGATAAAAACCAGAATCAATTGAGTAATTTTGATTTGAGAGCCTAACAAAATGACGAATTACTTGCGGTTCATTAACTTGTGGAAGACCTATTGACTGCCTTGATTGCTGATTTATTTTTAATGAAAAATTAGGAATTTCAGGAAGATCAACCCCGCAGGCTCCTTCTCTTGATTGATTTATTAAAAGAGTGGTTTCTTGATTTAGCCCTATTTGAGCGGGAGCTTTAGCTTGAGTCATTTTTTTGTTTAAATTGTATTTTGAAATAATCCTTGGGATTTTAAAATTAAATTTTGCAATATTTTTTATAAAATCTTTTAAATTAGCAAGTAAAAAATAAGATTTTTTATAGAAAATACCCAACTACCAATTCCAATAATGACAACAAGAGGTTTCACTTCTTTGTTGCTTATTAAGTTAGGGTTTTGTTATTTTTTAGAATCTTACTCGTTTTCGGAGAGTTTTCGAGCTTCGTCATCTGCAATTAGGGCGTTAATGAATTCGTCTAATTCTCCAAGCATTATTGCTTCGATACGATAACTAGTTAAATTTATGCGATGGTCAGTAACTCTATTTTGGGGAAAGTTGTAAGTTCTGATTCGTTCTGATCTGTCTCCGCTTCCAACTTGCTCTTTTCGAGATGCAGATCTTTCTTTATCTGCCTTTTCTCTTTCTGCTTCATAAATTCTTGAGCGAAGTATTTTCATTGCCTTCTCACGATTTTTATGTTGCGATTTTTCGTCTTGTTGAGAAACCGTAATTCCAGTGGGTAAGTGAACAATTCTAACCGCACTATCTGTTGTGTTAACAGATTGGCCCCCTGGGCCAGATGCACGGAATACATCAATTCTAAGGTCTTTTTCTTCTATTTTTATGTCAATTTCTTCTGCTTCAGGAAGAACGGCAACAGTGGCGGCGGAAGTATGAACCCTGCCTGAAGATTCTGTTTCTGGAACTCTTTGAACTCTGTGAACTCCTGACTCAAATTTTAGGCGAGCAAATGCTCCTTTGCCAGATATAATTGCCGAAGCCTCTTTATAGCCACCAAGCCCAGTATCAGAAAGAGATAATATTTCAAATTTCCAGCGATTTTTTTCAGCATATCTTTGATACATTGAAAATAACTTATAGCCAAAAAGGGCAGCCTCTTCTCCGCCTGTTCCTGCTCTAACTTCAAGAATAGCATTTTTTTCATCGGCGGAATCTTTTGGCAATAAAGCTAATTTAATTTGTTTTTCAATTGCAGGAATTGCCTTGTTAAGTTCAATAGATTCTTGCTCTAAAAGCTCTTTCATTTCTTTTTCTTCAATAGCTTTTAGCATTTCTAATATATCTTTTAACTCTTGTTGTTTCCTGCGATATGATTCAATTAATTCAACAACAATTTGCATATCTGAATGCTCTTTAGAAATTTTAGCAAAATTCCCCCCTAAAGAATTTGGGTCAAGCAATTTTTGTTCTAAATCTTTAAACCTAACGACTATAGCATCAAGTTTTTCTGTAAATGACATAATATTTTAAGGTAAAATGGTAAATTGGCAAAAATTATGCCTAAAATGTCGCAAATTATAAAGCTAATTTCTTTTAATATGCAATATATTTGTTAATATTTTAAGTTTTATATTAGATTTTTGTTGCAATTAAAAATAATAAAAATAAATTTTCATTACATTAATTTAGTAAAATTAGATTTTGATACACCTAAATACTGAATTACTGCCATTAATATTTTGCAAAGCCTTGCATAAATTATAATCTCAATTAACTATGTTAAAAACAGCAACCCTTGGTTTTCCAAGAATTGGTCTTAATCGCGAATTAAAAAAGGCGGTTGAATCATACTGGAAACAAGCATCTAATTTAAACGATCTTCAAAGTAGTGCATCGCAAATTAAAACAAAAAATTGGCAATTGCAGAAAGATTGTCAAATCAATTATATTCCAAGCAATGATTTTTCTTTTTATGATCAAATAGTTGACAATATAGCCTTATTTGGTGCTGTGCCAGAAAGATTCAATCATAAATTTGGTAACAAAATTGAGCTGGATACAATATTTGCAATGTCTCGCGGTGTTCAAAAAAATGGTGTTGATATTACCGCAATGGAAATGACTAAATGGTTTGATACTAATTACCATTATATAGTTGCAGAATTAGAAGAGAATCAAAAATTCACCCTATCAACTACTAAAATTTTTGATGATTTTCTTGAGGCAAAGAAAATAGGAATCCATACTAGACCAGTAATTATAGGTCCTGTAACTTTTTTAATGCTTGCAAAAACTAATTCTAACTTTAATCGCTTTGATTTATTACCAAATTTATTATTGGCTTATCAGCAACTATTCATTAAATTGCAAGAAATTGGGGTTACAGATCTACAAATAGATGAGCCATTCCTTGCTACCGATTTAACCAGCGAAGCAATTAATGCTTATTTACATAGCTATCCACAAATTCGCAAATTTGCTGGAGAAATAAAACTTCATCTTGTCACTTATTTTGAAGGTCTAAATGAAAATACTGCTTTAGCCTTCGATCTAGAAACGGATACTGTTCATATTGATTTAGTAAGATCCCCAAGTCAATTGGATAATTGTTTAAATTTAATTAAAAGCAATCAATCTCTATCTGTAGGTTTGGTTGATGGTCGTAATATCTGGATCAACAATCTAGAAAATTCAATTGCAGTAGCTAAAAAAGCAGTTGCGAAATTAGGTAAAGATAGGGTTATAATTGCTCCATCCTGCCAATTATTGCATGTGCCAGTTGATTTATCAGTTGAGCAAAATTTATCTACCGAGATAAAATCTTGGTTAGCTTTTGCGGTACAGAAAATTGAGGAAATAACCGCCATTGCTACTCTTGCGGATGATTCTACTGCTACCGATAATAATGCAAAGGTAATATTGCTAAAAAATCAACAATCATTTGAAGCAAGAAAGAAATCTCCTTTAATCCACAATCAGGCAGTAAAAGAAAGGGTTGCTAACATTAATGATTCTACCACTAAAAGAAATAGTGATTTTACAGAAAGAAAAAAAGTACAATTAAATCATATTCAATTGCCAATTTTACCAACTACTACTATTGGTTCATTTCCGCAAACTAAAGAGGTTAGAAAATTTAGAGCAGACTATAAAATTGGAAAAATCAGCAATGATGAATATCAAGCTTTTATAGAGCAAGAAATTACTAAAACAGTTAAATTTCAAGAAGAAGTTGACCTCGATGTATTGGTTCACGGTGAGTTTGAAAGAAACGATATGGTTGAATATTTTGGCGAGCAATTAGCGGGTTTCTGTTTTACTCAAAATGGTTGGGTGCAAAGCTATGGTTCACGATGTGTTAAGCCTCCTGTAATCTACGGAGATGTCTATCGCCCAAAACAAATGACAGTTAAATGGGCGAAATTTGCTCAAGGCCTTACTAAAAAAATTATGAAGGGAATGCTTACTGGTCCAATTACCATATTGCAATGGTCTTTTGTTAGGGATGATCAGGCGAGAAAAGATACCGCAATGCAAATAGCTTTTGCAATTCGTGATGAAGTAAAAGATCTTGAAGATGCGGGTATTAAAATTATTCAAATTGATGAAGCTGCCTTAAGAGAAGGTTTGCCAATTCGCAATGCACAAAAAAAAGATTACCTAAAATGGGCGGTTGATGCCTTCAAAATTAGCTCTGCTATAGTTAATGATGCTACACAAATTCACACTCATATGTGTTATTCAGAATTTAATGATATCATTAATGCAATAGCAGAAATGGATGCCGATGTTATCTCAATTGAAACTTCTCGTTCAAGAATGGAGCTTTTAAATGCATTTATTAATTTTAAATATCCTAATGAAATAGGGCCCGGTGTTTATGATATACATTCACCAAGGGTTCCTACTCAAAAAGAAGTTGAGCAATTATTAGATAAGGCTTTGTCAGTGCTTAATGTTGAGCAGGTTTGGGTTAATCCTGATTGCGGTCTTAAAACTCGTGATTGGCCAGAAACAAAAACTGCTTTGCAAATTATGGTTAATGCCACTAAACAACTGAGGGCGAAAATACAATAATTCTCTAAAATTTCTAAATAATAACCTTAGATAATAAGGTTATTATTGAAGAAAAACATAATCCTTATTTTGTTATTTGTAAATAGTGTATTATTTGATTGGTTGATTAATTAATTTGTAAAATAAAATTCTTAGCCTAAATTATTCGCTTTATTTATTAAATTATTTCTAAATTATGGCTAATATTTGTCGTTTTGCACCTTCTCCCACTGGCTTTTTACATGTCGGTAATATTCGTACCGCAATCGTTAACTATTTATATGCTAAAAAAACAGGGGCAAAATTTATATTAAGACTTGATGATACTGATACTCAAAGGGTTAAAGAAGAATATCGCCTAGCAATAATTGAAGATATGAAGTGGCTTGGTCTTGAATTTGATGAATTGCAATTTCAATCACAAAGACTTGATAAATACGAACAGGCAAAAAATTTATTAATTAAAAGTGGTCATTTATACGAATGTTTTGAGACTCCTGAGGAGTTAGATATTCAAAGAAGAATTCAAGCATCTAGCGGTGTTCCACCGATTTATGATAGAGGATCTTTAAAATTAAGTTCAGAACAAAAAAATAAATTAAAAGATCAAGGCATTAAGCCTCATTATCGTTTCCTATTGCGAGATGGAATAACTAGCTGGGAAGACAAAATCAAAGGACAAATATCTTATCAAGATCGCCATTTTTCTGATCCAGTATTGATTCGCGATAATGGAGTTCCCACTTATACATTTTGTTCGGTGGTTGATGATATTGATATGAATATTACTGATATTATTCGTGGAGAAGATCACATTACCAATACTGCAATACAAATACAAATATTTGAAGCATTGCAAGCAAAAATTCCTCATTTTTCTCATTTGGCACTAGTAAAAGCAAGTAGTGGCAAAATTTCAAAAAGAGAAGGCGGTTTTGATATTGCAAGCCTTAGAAAAGAGGGTTATGAACCATTAACCATAATTAATTTTTTATCTCAAATCGGCACTTCCGAGGCGATTAATATTTATCCTAATATTGACAATTTAATTAATAATTTTGATTTCAAGAAATTTAGTAAATCATCAACTAGTTACGATATTAATGAACTTAAAAATATTAATCATAAAATACTACAAATTATTGATTTTAAAGATCTAGAAGCTAGTTTAAAAATTCACAATTTGACCAATATTGATAAAGATTTTTTTGAGACGATAAAGCCAAATCTTACCTTAATTACTGAAATAAAATCATGGCAGGAGATCGTTAAATCTAATTTTCTTTATTCAAACTCAAAAGAAGATCAATCTTTTTTAAAAGAAATTATTAATTTATTACCAGAAGAGACCAGCAATGACAATGCTTGGCAAAATTGGTTGGATAATATAAAAAATTGGCAATTAGCTAGTAATAATGAGCATTCTCAAAGAAAAGGTAAATCTTTATTTATGCCGATCCGCTTAGCTTTAACTGGCTTGGAACATGGTCCGGAAATGAAAAGCCTAATTAAAATAATTGATCGTCAAAAAATAATTGACCGCCTTATTAATTAAAAAGCCAGCAATTAATAAGATGGCAATTAAAAAGACAGCAATTAACAGGTTTTAATTAATGAAAATGATTATGACGATGTTGATAAATCGCCAAATCATCTGTTTTGCCAAATAAAGATAAATAAGCTGGATGTTGATTAATTGAGTTTGGTGAGCCAGAGCAACATAAATGTTGATTCACGCATAATACTTCATCGGTTTTTTGCATAACAGCATATAGATCGTGAGAAATAAGTAAAATAGAGCATTTAGAATTATTTCTCAATTCTTCAATAATTTGATAAAATTGTTTAATTGCCTCAATATCCATATATTGAGTTGGTTCGTCAATTACTAATAAATCAGGATTGTTGCTTATTGCTTGAATAAATAATAATTTTTGTAATTGCCCGCCTGATAAATTATGAACTGAAGATTCTAGGTAGTTGTCTAGATTCATTCTCTGAATTAGATTTAGTAAATTATTATTTTGAAACAGATTTTTTTTCTTGCAATTATTTAAGATTGCTAAAAAATCAAGCCCATTAATTGGCAGTGATTTGTCAAGAATAATTTTTTGGGGCATATAGCCAATTCGGGCTTTTTCTGCAATAAAAACTTTGCCAGAACTTGCCTTGATTAATCTTAGCAAGATTCTTGCAATTGAGGTTTTGCCTCCCCCATTAGGGCCAATTATAGTGGTGATTTTTCCTGCTGTGAATTGACAAGATATATTTTCTAAGATTTTCTTATTATCAATAATTAAGCTAACATTATCCAAGCTTGCAATTACAAAATTATTATTAGCTTTATCAATTTTCTTTAAATTACCAAACATTGTGATTATGATTTATTTTTTTAAAAAATTACAAAAAAAAGCTTATTTAAAAATATTTTTATTTATTTCTTGCTGTTTTTATTCTCAACTAGTATTTGCTAATTTGCAACCCCTCTTAAAAAGCAATCATCAACAAAATATAACTAATAATTATAATCAAAAGCCTTTAATTGCAACTGCTAATCCCGCTATTTATCAAATTATGCAAGCAATTGCATTAAATTCACAGCAATTAATTTTAATTAATGGCGGTAGTAATTCTGAGCATAATCAAAAATTTAATAACAACGATCTAGAAAAATTATCGCAAGTAAAGATATTTTATTATATTGATGATAAAATAGATTATAATCTTAGCAAATTAGTAAAGAATTTTCCTGATTTGATGGTTTTTAAAGTAGCGGATTTAGCTGCTATTAAAATTATCGAGGGAGATTCTCATTTATGGCTTAATCCAGAAAATGCAATTATTATTGCTAGTGATGTTGCTAAAAAATTAATCTCTTTGGACCCTAATAATAAATCATATTATCAAAATAGATCTAGCAATTTCAAGAAGCAAACCATTGCAAATATTGATTTTATTAATAATTTATTTGCTAGAAAAGAATCTTCAAAAAATAAAAATTATCAACATTCATATTTATTTTATCACAATGGCTATAGTTATTTTGAAAAATATTTTCACTTAAACCCAGTAATGTCAATGCTTTATGATGATGATAAGGAAATCTCGATTGCAGATCTTAAAAAATTCAATTTATTAATTAAGCAAAATAAAATTAGATGCTTATTTGGAGATATGCACAGCGAAAAAAGTTCTGCAAAAAAACTTGCTGAAAATAATAATATTAAATTTCTGCAGATTGAGTTATGGAAAAATCAGAATCGCGATCATCTGAATCAAGAAGGATATAATGACAGCATTAGAAAGCTAGCAATTGCAATTAATGATTGTATTGAATAAATTTATAGAATTATTGTAATTTTTGACAAAAATTTGAGTAATCAATTACATTTGCTATTTTGCCAATTGCTGTAAATGTTGGCTTGCTTTGATAAAATATTTTATGAGCAATTTTTATTAAATCTTTTTTGGTGATATTTTTAATATGCTCAATAATCTCTTCATCACCAATAACGCGATTGAAATTAATTATGTCATTGCCAAGCCTTTGCATTCTACTGCTTGTGCTTTCTTTTGCCATTAATAGCCCAGCTTCAAATTGATTAGAAACCTTTTTAATCTCTGCATCGGTGATTTTTTCGCAAATCTTTTTAATTTCTTCAATAGTAGTTTCAATTAATTTATTAGTGTTTTCTGGTGTAGTGCCAGCATAGATGCCAAAAATTCCGCAATCTTGATAAGATTGATTAAAGGCATATATTGAATAAGCTAATCCAAGTTTTTCTCTAACTTCTTGAAATAAGCGGGAAGACATTCCGCCTCCTAATATCATTGCCAGCATTTGTGTTGCATAATATTGAGGATGGTTATAGGATAATCCTTCGAATCCAATCAGAATGTTGTTTTGTTCTAATTTTTTGTTTTTACGAAAATCTCCGCCTTGATATTTAGCGGGTTCAAATTTAGCGATTTTATTGCTAGATAAGTTTTTGAAATATTTACTGGTTAGATAATCTAGAGTTTTGTTATCAATTGCTCCCGAGGCACTAATTGCAATATTGCTATAATTATATTGTTTTTTAACATAGTTAATAAAATTTTCACTATTGAATTTTTTAATATTGCCTTTTGGACCAAGAATTGAAAGTCCTATTGATTGTTTAGGAAATGCAGTTTCTTGAAAATAATCAAAAATAATATCATCGGGAGTATCGTTAGTCATAGCAATTTCTTGCAATATAACTCCTCTTTCTTTTTCTAGTTCTGCACCGTCAAAAATTGAGTTTTGAATAATATCTGCTAGAAATTCAATTGCGAACTCGCTGTCTTTCTTTAAAATTTTTGCATAATAAACTGTTTTTTCTCTAGAGGTATAGGCATTTATTCTTCCGCCTATTGCCTCAAATTGTTCGGCAATTTCTTTTGCACTTCTTTTTTTAGTGCCTTTAAAAGCAAGATGCTCAAGAAAATGAGAGATGCCATTATTTAATTTATTTTCATTACGGCTTCCAGTATTCACAAATACTCCAACTGAAACAGTGTCAACTTCTTTCATTTCGTCGCTAGAAACTCTAAGGCCGTTGCTGTGATTAATGATTGTTGTTTTTTTATTCATTTTTTAAATATATTGCTATTATTTGCTTTATAAGAATGATTTTTGATTGCTGAAGAAAATATTTGTCAAATTTTGTTGAAAAAATAAATTCAAGACAATATTTTATGTCTTCATTTTTAAGTATCTTTTTATAATTGCAAGTCAAATAAAGTGTTTATCAAATTGATATGTTTTTGGCAAATAATAAAATTAATCGAGCTAATAAGTTATTGCTTAAAATTAACTAAAACAATTTATTTAAATTTCATCAATGTTTAATAAGAAACCAGCAAAAAAACACTCTAAATCCTCAAATTCGAATAAAAAACAGTCGCTAAATCATTTTAGTAGTTGGCTTTTTGGTCTTGGTTTGTTTGTAGTTTTTAATTTTATCCTAAGAATCTCTCTAATTATTTGGCAATATCAAGAGTTTAAAACACTAACAATTCCAACTTTATTAAAAGTTTTTGTAGTTGGCATATCATTTGATATTGTGGCATTTTTTTATATAGCTCTATTGCCTCTGATTTATTATTATTTGGTGCCTAATAAATTTTTTAATTCTTCTCGCCATCATCTATTTAATCTGGGTCTTTATTTTACAATGATATTTGTAATATTATTTTCCTTTTTTTCAGAAGTAGTTTTTTGGGAAGAGTTCCAAACTCGCTTTAATTTTATAGCCGTTGATTATTTGATTTATACTACCGAAGTAGTTAATAATATTATTGAGTCTTATCCGATATATAAACTACTTCTAATTATTGCTATTATTACTTCTATAATATTTTTCTTGACTTTTAAAAAATTGAATTTTGTTAGTAAAAAAACATATAAAACAAAATTTAAAGAATTGATAATTTTATTAATTGCATTTATAGCTTCATTTTTATGTATTGACAGCTCAAAATTAACAAAAATATCTGATAATAATTATCTTAATGAAATATCGGCAAATGGCATATATCAACTTTTTTCTGCTTATCGCAATAATCAAATTGATTTTCTTGCTCTTTATCATTCAATCGAGCATAAGGAGGCATCTAATTTATTAAAGGAAATGATAGAAAAACAAGAGCCTAATTCAAAATTTCTTAATCCAAACAAAGATGATGCTGATATTTCTCGATTGATTAATAAAAGAAACCTACTTCAATCTGAAAAAAAATATAACATTATTTTTATAACTATGGAAAGTATGAGTGCTGATTTTATGGCTTATTTTGGCAATAAAGATAATCTGACTCCCAATCTTGATCAATTAACAAAAGAGGGTTTATTTTTTAGTAATTTAAAAGCAACAGGAACTAGAACGGTAAGAGGTCTTGAAGCCTTATCTCTTTCTGTTCCACCTACTCCGGGTAACTCAATTGTCAGAAGAAAAAACAATGAAAACTTATTTAATATTTCTAGTCCGCTAAAAAAGAGGGGCTATGAAGCTAAATTTATATATGGTGGTGATGGATATTTTGATAATATGAATAGTTTTTTTGCTAATAATGGGTTTAAGACTATTGACAGAAAAAACTTTGCTAAAGAAGAGGTTAGTTTTGGTAATGCTTGGGGTGTTGCCGATGAAGATCTATACAACAAAGTTATTAAAGAGGCAGATGAATCTTTTGCTAAAGGCAATAATTTTATTAATTTTGTAATGACGACATCTAATCATCGTCCATTTTCTTATCCAGATAATAAAATTGATATTCCTTCTAAATCTAATCGCGATGGGGCGGTAAAATATGCAGATTATGCGGTTGGAAAATTAATAGAAAACTCAAAAAATAAGCCTTGGTTCAGCGAAACAATTTTTGTATTTGTTGCTGATCATTGTGCGGGTAGTGCTGGCAACACAGATGTGCCACTGTGGAGATATCAAATTCCTGCAATATTTTATGCTCCTAAAATTATTAAACCGCAGATTTTTGATAAAAATATTAGTCAAATTGATATTGCTCCAACTTTACTTGGATTTCTCAATTTAGAATATCCTTCAAAATTTTTTGGTACCGATGTGATTACTAACGGAAATTATCTTAATCAGCATTCATTTGTTAGTACCTACACTGATATAGGTTATTTTAAGGAAGAAAAGCTTTATTTGCTAAAGCCAAAAAAGCTTTATAAAGTTTTTGATGTTAAATTTGAAAAGTTTGGTTATCAAGGTTCACAAGAGGAGTTAATAGCTCGTAGCAGGCAATTAGATAAAAATCAAAATAATCTTGAAATTATTAATCCTGATTTTCAGCAACATAGTCAAAATTTACAAAAAGAGCTTGATTATGCAACCTCATACTATCAAATAGCTAGTTATTTATTTCAAAATGGGCGACTCAAAGATTTTTCAGACCTACAAAAATAAAAATATTGATTTGTTGATTTTAACAACTTTATTGTTAATTATTTTAACTTTATTTCTGATTAAATTATCAAATATTGATATTTTTATCCAAAATTATTTTTTTGATTTTACTGCCAGAGAGTGGCTAATTGATAAGGGCGAGCCATTTAAAAAAAATATATTTCATAGGTTGCCAAAAATTATTTTTGGATTTTTAATTTTTTTATCAATAGTTTTTGCTTTAAAATATAGAAAAAATAATTATTTTCGCTATCAACAAGCTTTGTTAATGATAATTGGCCTAACTGTCAATCCAATGATTTCAGCAAATATTAAAAAATTTACTAACATATATTGTCCGGCACAGCTTAAAATATACGATGGTAATTATGATTATCATAAAATATTTTATATTAATCAGATTTCAATGTTATTATGCTTTATGTTATCTGCGGTAATAGCAAGAATATTTTTTACTATTAAAATTAATAAATTTAACCAATGAGAATTATTATTATGGGTGCAGGTTTAATTGGGGTTACGACTGCCTATTTTCTTGCCCGCGAAGGACATAAAGTTGTGGTTGTTGAGAAACAATCTCAAGCAGGAGAATTATGTTCTTTTGCTAATGGCGGTCAATTAAGCTACTCTCATATTGATCCATGGTCTGAAATAAATTTTCTTTCAATTATAGCTAATTTCTTTAAACCTTCTTCTTTTATTTCTGGATCAAAAGTTTTTACTCCTAGTTTTCTATGTTGGTTTAGAAAATTTATTAAAAATAACAATTCTAAACAAAATAAATCTATTGCAAAAAACTTATTCACCCTTTCAACATACAGTCTCAAAGCTCTTGATGAAATAAGGTTAATTGAGAAGGATCTTAAATTTCATTATAATCAAGATGGTATTCTGCATTTTTTTCGTAGCAAAAAAAATTTTGAAAAAGAGTTGAAAAAATTAGATTTTAAGAAATCAATCAAATGTCCAATGCAGATTCTAAGTCCCGAAGAGTTAATTAGAAAAGAGCCTAGCCTAATTAAGCTTTATGAAAAGAAGAAATTAGCGGGAGGAATATTTTATAAAAATGATGCGGTAGGAGATAGCCATTTATTTGCTGTTGGTTTAGAGAAAATATGCCGTGAAAAATATGGAGTTGAATTTGAATATGATTGTGAAATAAAAAATATTTTAACTAATCGTTTTAATATTACAGGAATTAACACTGATAAAAAAGTATTTCATGGCGATGCCTATATTTCAGCATTGGGAGCATATGGAAATAAATTGCTTCAGGGAATTAAAATTGATCCCCAAATATACCCGATAAAAGGTTATAGCCTTTCGGTTGAAACAAATGAAGAATTTCCTGCTCCTAAGATTGGGCTTACTGATATTGAAAATAAAATTGTTTATAGTAAATTGGGAGACATTTTTAGAAGTGCAGGAACTATTGATATTTCTGGTTTTAGCAACTCTCTTAATAAGAAAAATTTACTTTTTATTAAAAAAGTTATTATTAACAGTTTTACTCATTATGGCAATATTAATAAAATTAAAAAATGGTGCGGTCTAAGGCCTTTTAGGCCTAACTCCACCCCTTTAATTTGTAAGGTTAGCAAATATGATAATCTTTTTTTAAATATGGGGCATGGCTCTCTCGGCTGGACACTTTGTGCAGGTTCGGCAAAGTTAATTTCTCAAATTATCAATCAAGAAAATCTTGATGAAAGATTTTCTTTTTTGCAACAAGATGAAAAAACCCTTTATAAAGATATAAAGTAATTGCTTCTATTTTTTAAACTGCCACTCCAGCAAAACGGGCCTTAATTAGCTCTAATTGGGGATTTCTAACTAAATTACTTGCAATTATAGTTTTGCTTTTTGAAATAATGTAATTGGTAAATTTTTGAGAATCCTTAAAATTAATGATAAGAGTTCCAATATTTTCGCCGTTAGCCTTGTCTTTAGAGTCATATTTTTTGTTTTCAAATAAAAAACTACCAAGAGGAGATTCTTCTTCTGTGGAAGAGAATTTTTTATCAATATTTAATGCTGAAATATTTGATTGCTTAAAATTTCTGATATATAATCTCTTTCTACTGATATCAAAGTTGATATCAAATTTCTGTGAATTAAATACAGATTCTATTAATATTGCACAGACTTTACTGGGCAAAAAATCTTGATAATTCTCTTTGTCAAGATTGTCTAAAAAATGCAAAAAAGAATCCTTGTTATTCTGTACTAAATTCTCACCAAATCTACAATTACATATATTGACAATATTTTTCTTATCTCTAATTTTTGATAATAATTTAATAGAGCTTGCAGAATCAATGATAGCAATATTTGATCCATTTGCTCCTTGTATAAAACTCATCAAGTTTTTTTCAAATTTTAATCCGTTAGCTAAATTAAATATTTTATCTGAATTAGTGGCAATTAAACTTTGTGTTGCTATGCCATTTAAGAAACTAGTTCTCGCCCCTTCATCTTTAATATTGGTTAATAGTCTAAAAAAAGCTCCTTGATCATTGTCAAATAAGGTTTTTCCTGCTTGAGACTCTAAAATGTTTTTTAATATAAAAGATCTGTCAATTTGTGATAATATTTTACAAAATTCTGTAAAATTATTGTGAATAAAAGTTTTCCCTGCTTCTGAATTTAGAATTGAAATAATTTGATAATCTTCTTTAAAAATATTTAATATTTTTGAGTAATGTTGAGGTTTTTGAGTAGCAATTTTTTGAAAATAATGATCGTCCATAATTTCTAACAAAAAATTATTTTTATATTCTATTTTGCTAATTGCATTGATGATTTTATCCAATTTATAATCTTTATCGGGGTTTTTTATGTTGGTATCGCAATAACGATATGCCATAAGATAAATTCCTATAATAAGATAGTTACTGATTGACTCTTCTAATTTTGGATGAAGATTTTTATCAGTAATAAATTTCTGTTCTAATTCCGCAATATTTTGCTCAATTAATGTTTTTTCAACTGAATCTAAAGTGCAAGATAAAACAAATTCTTGTTGAAAAATCATATGTTCTAGGGCTCCAATATAATTAATTTTATTTTTGGTAAAAAAATCATACTCAACATCTTTATATTTATACATTTCGAATGGAGAAATTCTATAAATATTATTTTCGTGAAGAATATTTATAGTTTCTGGAAAAAGAAAATCTATCTCATTGCCCGATTCTAGTTTTAATAAATTTAAAACTTTATCTTCCATCATTCCCAATATTCTGTTAGAGCTAAATTGTTCCAGCATTTTCATACTACCGCTATGTAAAAATATAACAGGACAATTATACTGCATTATATTCGACAAAGCAGTTAATTGTTCTAAATTGTGTTTTGATCCAGCATGACAGCAGAAGAAATGAGCCTCATGATTATTATTGAGGTTAAACATTGTAATTAACTGACTTATTGAGTAAATATTTTTTTCATAACTTAAATTTCCATCTTCAGTTCCGTGAGTATCAAAAATAAAAGTAATTTTCTTGTCGCTATTGGCTTCGATAAAGCTTTTAATTATGTCGGGATAATTAATCTTGGCAAATAATATATTTTTTAAATTTTTTTTCTTAACCTCTCTTTCAATATTTTTTATATTATCAAAATCTTCGCTATTGCTTAAATATATTATTTTAGTTTCTCGATTTTTCATTTTAATTAAAATTTGTATAAATTATCAATATTGCTTTGCGGGGTTGCAAATTAAAGAGTGGTTATTTTAAGTTAAATTGTAATTTTTGGAATTGGTTTTGGTTATTAAATTCTATGATGCGGGTTAAAAAAATTTTAGAAAGATAATTTTTATTGATTTTTATAAAAAATATTCTTTAATGAAAAGAAATTTAAATTATATTCTTATATTAACTTAATTCTTAATATTTATATGGCAGATTCTTCTTCGGCGGTAAAACCAGGTGTTAATTCAGCAATGTTACAATCTATGAGTTCTCACAGCAAT
>JAJTDS010000069.1 GCA_021298605.1 Rickettsiales bacterium | reverse complement strand
ATTTGCCAGCAAATTCTACCCTCCCTCAAGGGGAGGGCTATTTAACCCAACATTGCGATTCAACCCTAAAAACCGATTTAAATATCCCAAGAATCAATGTCGAGAAAGATTATCCCGCAGTTTTTGAACATCTTAAAAAATATAGAACTCAATTAGAAAAACGAACAGATAAAGGTGAACAAGAGAAAATCTAGCTCGATTTAATCTTAAAACCAAAGATTATCTAAAACATTAAAATGCTAGACATAACCCTGAAACTATTTTTTAACAAAAATTTATTATAGCAACATTAAACTAACATTGCCGAAATAGGATAAGCTGGGTCCAGACTTTCATCAGGATGAAGGAAAGGGGGCTATAGATGACTAAGAAGCAAGTTACTAGTGAGGATAATGATTTTGAATTAAAATTTAGAAAATATTAGTTGAAAAATTCTTATAAGCCAGTAATCTTGGCAAAAATTTTAAGTCTTTGCTTTAAATTTACTCATTAATCAATCTTTTAATATTTTATGGATAATAATTTTGATGTTGTCGTTATCGGCGGTGGCCCTGGTGGTTATGTTGCTGCAATTAGGTCCGCTCAACTTGGCTTTAAAACTGCCTGTATTGAAAAAAGAAAAAACCTTGGTGGAACCTGCTTAAATGTTGGTTGCATACCTTCAAAAGCAATGCTAGAAATATCTCATAAATTTCACGATGCTAATCATCAATTTGAAAAACTAGGTATTTCAGTTAGCAAACCTAAAATTGATGTTAAAAAATTATTACAAAATAAAAATGAAATTATTTCTGGTTTAACTAATGGTATTGCCGGCTTATTCAAGAAAAATAAGGTTTCTCATTTTGAAGGAATCGGAAAATTTATCAACAAAAACACTGTTGAAATTACTAAGGCAGATAAATCTAAAAATATAATTAATTCAAAATATTTTATTATCGCCACTGGTTCAGAGGTTGCAATGCTTCCTAATGTCGAAATTGATGAAAAAATCATCATTTCTTCAACTGGTGCCCTTGATTTAGAAAAAGTGCCAACAAAAATGATAATTATTGGTGCTGGAGTAATTGGTCTAGAGCTTGGCTCGGTATGGTCTCGTTTTGGTGCGGAAGTTGAAGTTATAGAATATCTCGATAAAATAACTCCTGCAATGGATACAGAAATTTCAAAAAACTTTCAAAAAATCCTTGAAAAACAGGGTCTAAAATTCCGCCTATCAACCAAAGTTTTAAAAGTCAAGAAAAATAAAAATGGTGCAATGGTTGAAATTGAACCCGCTAATGGTGGAACAAAAGAAACCCTAGAAGCAGATGTTGTGTTAGTTGCAATTGGTAGAAAGCCTAATAGCGAGGGATTGGGGCTTGAAAATATTGGAATTAAAGTTAATCAAAGAGGTTTTATTGAAAATAACCATCTAAGAACCAATATTGATAATATTTTTGTGATAGGCGATGTTACAACTGGCCCTATGCTTGCCCATAAGGCTGAAGATGAAGGAGTCGCGGTGGCAGAAATTATAGCAGGTCAAAAACCTCACATTAATTATGATGCAATTCCTAATGTTATTTACACCTATCCAGAAGTTGCCTCGGTTGGTAAAACTGAAGAAGAGTTAAAAAAAGAAGGAATATCTTATAAAGTTGGTAAATTTTCAATGATGGCAAATTCTAGAGCCAGAGCAACATTTGATGATCAGGGTTTTGTAAAAATTCTTGCCGATGCTACAACTGACCGCATCTTAGGAGCCCATATTATTGCTAGAGAAGCTGGCAATACAATTCATGAACTGGCTGTAGCAATTGAATTTGGAGGTAGTGCTGAAGATATAGCAAGAACTTGCCATGCCCATCCAACTTATAATGAAGCAGTTAAAGAAGCTTGCCTAGCTGTAGATAAAAGGGCAATTCATAGTTAATCAATAATTATATTAAATACCCACAAATTTAACAAGAAATCAAGCAAATTCTGACTTCTTGTTAAATTTATGTTTATAAAACCTTATTAATCAGCTTTAATGTTGGCTTTAATATAAACTTCTGAACCCATTTCTTTAAATTTATTACTCATTTCTGCCATAGATTTTTCTGCTTCTTCCTGTTTTTTTGCATAATCTCGAACATCTTGAGTAATTTTCATTGAACAAAATTTAGGCCCGCACATTGAACAAAAATGGGCTAATTTTGCTCCTTCCGCTGGTAAAGTTGCATCATGAAATGATTTTGCAGTTTCTGGGTCAAGCGATAAATTAAATTGATCTTCCCAGCGAAATTCAAACCTTGCTTTTGATAATTCGTCATCCCAAGCTCTAGAAGCTTTATTGCCTTTTGCTAAATCCGCCACATGGGCAGCAATTTTATAAGCAATTACTCCTTGTCTCACATCTTCTTTATTTGGTAGACCTAAATGTTCCTTAGGAGTAACATAACAAAGCATTGCGGTTCCAAACCAACCAATCATTGCCGCACCGATTGCCGATGTAATATGATCATAACCGGGAGCAATATCAGTAGTAAGTGGCCCTAAAGTATAAAATGGAGCTTCATGACAAAGATCTAATTGCTTTTCCATATTTTCTTTAATAAGATGCATCGGAACATGGCCGGGCCCCTCTATCATTACTTGACAATCATAATTCCAAGCTATTTTAGTTAACTCACCAAGAGTTTTTAATTCAAGAAATTGAGCTTCGTCATTAGCATCAGCAATTGAACCCGGTCTTAGGCCATCGCCAAGTGAAAAGCTGACATCATATTGATTGAGTATTTGGCATATTTCTTCAAAATTAGTATAAAGAAAATTTTCTTTATGATGAGAAAGGCACCATTTTGCCATTATTGAACCGCCTCTTGAAACTATTCCCGTAACTCTGTTAGCAGTAAGGGGAATAAACGGTAATCGAACCCCAGAATGGATGGTGAAATAATCGACTCCCTGTTCGCATTGTTCAATTAATGTATCGCGGAATATCTCCCAATTTAGCTCCTCAGCAATTCCCCCAACTTTTTCTAGAGCTTGATAAATTGGCACGGTTCCAACTGGCACAGGGCAGTTTCTAATAATCCACTCGCGAATATTGTGAATATTGTTTCCAGTTGAAAGATCCATAATATTATCAGCTCCAAATCTGGTTGCCCAAATCATTTTTTCAATTTCATCTTCCACTCCTGAAAATATTGCTGAATTGCCAATATTAGCATTAATTTTAACTAAAAAATTTCTGCCAATAATCATTGGTTCCGCTTCTGGGTGATTTATATTTGCAGGTATGATTGCCCTGCCTTTGGCGATTTCATCTCTAACGAATTCTGCAGTGATAAATTCTGGGATATTTGCACCAAATTTTTCACCTTGATAGTTGTTTTTTAGAGCTTCTTCTCTGCCAATATTTTCTCTTATGGCGATATATTCCATTTCCTTAGTAATTATGCCCGCTCTTGCATAAGCAATTTGTGTTGGAATTTTATCTTTCTTTGCTTTTAGTGGCTTAAAATTTGTTAAATCAAATTGCGGAACATTTTTTATATTCAAATTAACACCATTATCTTCGGGTTTAACCTTTCTACCTTGGCAATATTCAACATCTTCTCTTTCAAGAATCCAGTTTTCTCTAAGTTTTGGCAGGCCTTTATTGATATCAATTTTTTCTAAAAAATTATGATCAGTATATGCTCCAGAAGAATCATAAACGGTAAAGCTTTTATTTTCTGAAGAGGCTGAAAGGTTTATTTTTCTCATCGCAACTTTTACATCGGAAAATCTTGAACTTTGATGATAAATTTTTTTAGAAGCAGGTAAAGAGCCTAAAGTTAAGTTTTTGGTAATTTTATTCATAGTTTTATTAAAGTTATTTATTTTGTTCCTTTTAGAAGGATAAAATAAATTATTTTTTTAATAACTCAATCTTAATTTATCTAAATTAGCCAGTATTATATAGAATTATATATTCTTTTCTCTTCTCGATAATAGAGGCTCTAACCCATTGCGGTAATGATGAATTTTTAGATATTTTCTTAAATTAGGATTTGTTGTTGTAATCTTTTTAATGAGACCGTCGCAAAATCAACCCAACAGCCTATAAATAAATCTCAAACATAAACAGACAAAGATAATAAGATTCTTCATCTCAAAGCAGAAATATGACTAAAATTACTAAAAATATATCTTAAAAAATTTAGCAATTTAAATTTGCGACAGTCTTATAATATATTTATTAATCATTGGGAAAGTACGACTATTTATCTAATAACCCTCCCCTTGAGGGAATGGCAAGGGTCGGGATGACGAAAAAGGACCCCCCCCAAATAAGGCAACAAGTGGTTTTAACCCCTTGCCTTTCTAGTTTCGCACTCTGCCACTAGATTACAAGTAAATTATTCAAAGAATCAAAAAAAACAAATAGCAACACTGAGATAAGAATGACCCTTGAGGGATCGTCAAAAATTCAACCAGTTGTTGATATATAAGTAAAGGCTGATAATATTCTCAACAAAATTAAGGCTTTTGTTGGTTGCCAGATTTTTCAACACCCCCCATAGAATTTCAATGCAATTTCCACCAATCCCCTCAAGGTAAAAATAACATTGTTGAGTTCAGCAAAGCTTTAAAAATATGATCCTAGATGGTGTTTATTGATTTATTTTATTTAAACAAAATTTGATAAAATTTCTTTTTACCAATTGATAATTCGATTTTTTGATTTTGATTACTTCCTTTCTCAAAATAATGATTTATATCTTCAATTAATTGCGAATTAACCTTAACCGCTCTATTTAATATCAATTTTTTAGCTTCAGAATTTGATTCGCTAGCACCGATTTCTTTAATGATTTCAAAAAGTTTTTTTGCATCTTGCTCAAAAATTATCTCTTTTTCAATAAATGCTTGAGAATTTTTATTAACAAATATTTCTCTAGCGGTAGCAAGGCAATTATTGGCAATTTCTTCACTGTGACATATTTTAGTTGCTTCAAAAGCTAGCAATTCTTTTAATTTATTGATAATTTGAACATCGTCAGGAATTGAATTATCAATATTATGAAGACCTTTATTGGTTATTTCATTAATTTTTTCTCTTATTTTAATATCGTAATTGGTAAATAATTTAATAAATTTTATTACATCTGCATCATTAACATTGCGAAAATATTGAAAATAATCAAATACTCCAAACATATCAGCATCAAGCCAAACTGCACCATTGGCGGTTTTTCCCATTTTCTTACCTTCAGAATTAGTAAGTAGAGGTGAAGTTAAGCCAAAAACATTATTTGATTGATTATCATTTTTAACCTTATCAACATTAATTTTCCTAATTAATTCAACCCCATTAACAATATTACCCCATTGGTCAGAGCCACCTATTTGTAGATTGCAACCATATTTTTTATTTAGATGATAAAAATCATAGGCTTGCAATATCATATAATTAAATTCAATAAATGAAAGCGGTTGGTTTCTATCAAGCCTTAATTTAACTGAATCAAAACTCAACATACGATTAACCGAGAAATATCGACCTACATCCCTCAAGAAATCAATATATTTAAGCCCCGAAAGCCATTCATCATTATTAACTATAATTGCTTGACCGCCATTAGAAACTCTTTGATAAGAAGTTAATTCAAGATTAGTAAATTCAGCCTTATCGTTAATTTTAACAAACTTTTCTAAAGTTTTTTTAATACCCGCAAGATTATCCGCAATTTGATTTTCACTTAATATTTGACGAGCATCATCTTTACCGGAAGGGTCGCCTATTTTAGTGGTTCCGCCTCCAAGTAAAATAATTGCATTATAACCTTGCCTTAACAATATTCGCAATATCATAATTTGCATCAAGCTACCAATATGCAAAGATTTTGCAGTGCAATCAAAACCAATATAGGCGGTAATATTTTCTAATTTATCAATTTGTTCAATATCAGTTGCTTGAGCAAGGAAGCCTCTTTCTTCAAATTCTCGTAAAAAGCTTGACATTAAATTTTGCATAAATTTTAGATGATTTTAAAGATTTATTTATATTTTTAAAAATTATTGATTATTACAAAAATTTTCAATATCCGCAATATTTTGAATTGAAAGAGCAGAAAAAGAGCTACAGGTTCTAGTTGCAAGCCCAGCAAGCACTTTACCAGAACCAATTTCAATAATTTTTTTAATACCCTGTTGCTCCATAAATAACATGGTTTCTCGCCATTTTACCGTTCCTGTAATTTGTTTAATAAGAGATTCTACTATTGCAGATGAATCATTAACAATTTTAGCAGAAATATTGGCAATAACGGGAACCTTGCTATTACTCACCTCTATTTTACTTAAGGCTTCAGACATTTCAATTTCAGCATCCAACATTAATTGCGAATGAAATGCACCACTAACTGGCAACATAATTACCTTTTTAATGCCGAAATCTTTTGCCATTTCTATTGCTCTGATAATTGCACTTTTATTACCGCTAATAACAATTTGCCCCGTGGAATTATCATTAGCTATTTGACAAACTTCATCTTGCTTGACTGCTTCAATTAATTTTAAAATATCCGCTATATCGGCACCAAGAATTGCTGCCATCGCCCCTTCGCTTTTACCACTTGCACCACATTTTGCCATTGCCTGACCACGAATTTTTAACAATTTTGCAGTATTTGCAATATCAAAAGAACCACTAGCACAAAGAGCAGAATATTCACCCAATGAATGACCAGCAGTTAAAGAGCAAAGATCGGTAAATTTTTTACCAAAATCAATTTCTAAAACCTTAATTATTGCCATTGAAACCGCCATTAATGCAGGTTGAGTATTTTCAGTTTTAGTTAGATCTTCATTTGGTCCAGAAAAAATAATATTAGATAATTTGTAGCCTAATTTATCATCAACTATCTCAAAAACATCTCTTGCAGATTTAAAATTATCGAATATATCTTTCCCCATTCCCACTATTTGAGAACCTTGACCAGGAAATACAATTGCTATTTGATTTTTTTGGTTATTCATATTTTAAAATTTAAAAGATTAAATCAAGAATTTGTTTCTTATTTACTTGGTGTTATTTTTAATATTTTCAGAAAATTCGGTAATTTTAGAAATTTTTGCAAAACAAAATTTTAAATCACGAGTAATTTCTGTAAAATCTTTGTTAATAATTGGCTTTCTAGCAATAATAACATAATCAAAATTTGGCAGAATTATATTTTTCTTAATATTAAAATTCGATTCATTATCAATAAAATTATTGCTATTAAGAGCCATAATTGCTGATTTTAATCTTCTTTTAACTAGATTTCTCGTAATTGCATTGCCAATTATTTTTGTTACAACATAACCAACACGAGAGAATGTCTTTGCATTAAGATTTTTTTTTGAGTCAAAATTATAAGCTTCAGGAACTTCTATTCTTGTCAATATAAGGGTAGGACAGGCAAACTTTTTGCCTTTGTTTTTTATATTTTGAAAATCTCTTGACTTTTTAATAGAGAGGATTTTCATAACATTTTATTTAAAAGATAATTCTTCTATTAATTTTTGATTATAATATTATCAAAAATTATGCTGATAATACAGCTCTACCTCTAGCCCTTCTTCTAGCGATAACTTTTCTACCGCCAACAGTTGACATTCTGGCTCTGAAGCCGTGTCTTCTCTTACGAACTAATTTACTAGGTTGCCAAGTTCTTTTCATAGATTTTAATTGAAAAAGTGAATAATATTAAAAAAAGATTAATCTAAAAATATTTTTATAATA
>JAJTDS010000032.1 GCA_021298605.1 Rickettsiales bacterium | reverse complement strand
TTAATCAGTTCATCAATTTGACAAAGTATAAATTTTCGATTCCCACCATCTTTTTTATTAAGCTCCATCACCGCTTGAGCAGTTGTTCCACTTCCTGCGAAGAAGTCGAGGATTGTTATATTTTCATTTTCTGGTACAAGATTTATTAATGCCTGTATTAATTCAGATGGCTTTGAGTAATCAAAGATTATTCCAAAATTTTTTAATTGAGTTGCTGCTTCATTATTTCCATATTTATAATTCATTAACATTTGCGATTTAAAAGATCCACCTATTTGTTTTTTTATAATTTTATATTCACCATTTTGTTTTTTTATCTCATATTCAAGATAAGTTTTTGAATACAACCTATTCTCTTTTTCAACTATTAAATTGTTCTCAATACCAAATTTGACAAGATCTTGCGACCAACGCCAACTTGTCTTATTTCCATTATATACAATAGGATTAAATTTTTTACCATTAAAATTTATTTCAAAATCAAGATTTTTTGCATATGGCAAACTAACGGAATCTAAGGGAGCTTCACAATAATACTTTCCTATATTATCTTCTAGTCTATACCTAGATTTTGACTTAAAATTTGAATCTTTAGAAAACCTTTCTAACTTTGCATAAACCAATACATAATCGTGAGAATTAGCAATTTGCTTTTCATCATTTTTTCCTTTTGTTGTTGTATTTCTGGGCAAACATGCCACAAAATTCTCCTCGCCATCATCAATTGAAACAAAAATTACTCCATCATTAGCAAGTAAATCTCTTGCTAATTTGAGCCTTGGATAGATAAAGCTAAGCCAGCCATTATGAGAGCTTTTATTAGAAAAAGAAAACTCCATTCTGCGATAATCATCATCATTGATATTTTCAAAGCCCAGAACCGCTAATTCTTCGCGGTCAAATTTATCGGAGTAAATAAAGCCTTCATTCTTAGTATTATAAGGCGGGTCAATATAAATACATTTAATTTTACCGCGATAAGAATTAAGTAAAATTTTTAAACTATCTAAATTATCGCCTTTGATTATTACATTGTCAGTTTCATTAAAATCTTTGCTTAATTTTTGATTAATCTTTGGCTCTTTATTGGTTGCTTGCACATATTTTGCCTTAGCATAATTTCTACCAATAAAATTAAGACCATAGCCGTTATTTTTATAGTCAATTGGCAAATTTAATACTTGCTTTAATTCATTTAATTTTATTTCGCCATCTTGAATAATTTGCGGATAATGTTCTTGTAAGAACTCTAATAAATTAGAGCCTCGATTGCTTGTCAACGAAGTATCAATAACTTCAAAACCAACATTGATAAAATCTTGTTTATTTGTCATAATTTTTTATTTCTTTAATCTTTAAATCTACAAATGCTTCAGGGTTTGATTGATAATATCAGCAAGGCTTTGCTTGTTGATTCTTTTTTCAAATCTAATGTTTATTTCATTGTTAAAAACCGCATTTAATTTTGTAAAATATTTTGTTGCAAAATCAATTTTATCGCTTTCCCTAACTGGTATTAGGGCGGAATTTTCATAGCCCTTTGCCTCAATAATTAAAAATAGTTTTTTCTTACCCTCTTTTTCAATTGCATAGCAAAAATCAGGGCTATATTTGCCAATAGGTGTAGCAATTTCAAGCTTTGGCATTTTAGCAAAAATTGTAATTTCTTGTTGATTAGCATCTTTGATAATAATTTCTCTTTCAAATTCACTATCATATTCAATTACATCTTCAAAAATCCATTTTTCTTTGAGAGAAAAATTGGCAACTTCTTCTTGATTTTTGCCTATTGATCCAGCTTTTAATTCATTTTTAAAATTATTATTTTCATCATTCATTATATTGCTAAAAATTTCACCATCAATAAAATTATATTCTATTGTTGTTTTAAGGCTTGATATTAGTTCTTGCTTGATAATTTCAACAATTTCTTTTTTTGCTTGTAAAATATCTTTGTTAATTTCATTTTCTTTAAAATCAAGAGTGAGATTATTAAATATCGCAATAGCAAAGCTTAGAGAGACTCCAGATTTACTAGCTATTTCGCTAATTAATTCATTATAATTTATTTTATATTTATTTGTAATAATTTTATCTTGTAAAGATTCGTTTAAAAAACTATTATTGGTAATATCTTGCAGATGTTTTGTTGATTGATTGAATCTTTGATTAAGTTTAATTTGCAAGATTCTGTTAGCAATGTTTTTAGCTAATTTATTTTGCTTTTCTATATCAAAATTTTTAATAGTAAAAACCGCTTTTTTATTGATTTTTTGCCATAATTCCTTGAATATTTCAAGGCTTCCTGCTTTAATTTTTAAATTCTTTTTGAGTCTAATTTTATTGCCATCTCTTGCATAATCTAAAATATTTTCTACAAATAGTCTTTCGATTATTTGTAGCTCTTGATATGTTATATTTTGAATATTATTTATATTTTCTTTTAAATTATTAATTTTTACTAAAAAATCTGGCACTTTTTTATAAAGAGCCCTACCTTCATCATCAAATAAACCATTGCTTATCAATTGATTTTGCAACATAAAATTGACAATTTTATTGCTATCTTTGATATTTTTATTTTTTAAGATTTCTATTAACTCTTTACTGTTAAATATTTGATTAAGTGTAACTGAATTTTCACAAATATCTTTTTGAATAGCATCAACAAAACCAACTTCGCTAGCACTAACCACAACATCAAGATTATTAATATTCCAAAAATCTTCTTGATTATCAAATTTATAAATAGTTTGGCGAATAAATAAATTATCTTCTTTTTTAACACATAACCTTAAACCTCTGCCAATTTGCTGTAATTTTGAGTTTTCAGAGCCATAATTACTTATTTTACAGATGGTAAAAATATTGGGATTGTCCCAGCCTTCTTGTAAAGCCCATACCGAAAAAATAAAACGAGTAGAAGATGCAAAAGAAAGTAATTTTTCTTTATCTTTGAGTATTTCATCAATTGATTCCTTTTCAGCATTTTCTTTCTTAGCCTTATCACCCGAAAAATAACCTTTATGCACGATTAATTGATTAGCATCATCAAAATCTTTTTTTAAATATTCGAGATAGTTTTTAAACTCTTCATTGCCATCTAGGTCTTTAATTTGCAAGGCCCTTTCTTTAATATATTCTTCTTCAAAAATCTTTTTAATGATGGGCTTGTCTATAGAACCTTCTTTATTTTTAAAATCATCAATTCTTCTAATAAAAAATAACGACAAGGCTTTTATTCCCAGATTAAATAAGGTTTTTTCTTTATTAAAGTGTAATTTTATTGTTTTAACTATCATTAACCTAATGTCTTCATCGGATAAAATATAGGAAATTCTTTCTAAAAAGTGAGTCTCGCCATTAGCTAATAAAATATTATCTTTTTTTATTGATGATATTGTTGAATCATTGAATTTATCGCCTATTTTTAAATCTTGTTTTTGCCATTCGCCATTGACAAACTCTTTAACTTTAACAATATTGCTTTTTTGATTAATTTCTTGAATTGCGGTATTTTTGCTTAATGTGCCTTCATTATAAATTGTGATTCTTTTTACTAAATATTGCCGAAAGGAATTAATGCTATCAAGAATATAAGCAATATTAGAGAAGGGCAATATTTTATTTTGATCTTGTTTTTTTATTTTTACAATCCCGCTTTTAGGAAATGTAGCTCCAAATCTAAGAAAATAATTATCAAAACCTACAAAATATCTCTTAAAAGCATTGCCTTCAAATTTATGTGGTTCATCAATAATAATAATTGGATTTATTAGCTTTAGAGCCTCCAAATAACTTTTAGCCTGAATATTTTTAATATATAAATCTCTTTCAATTGGTTGATTAATAATCTTTTTACTATTATTGAAAGAATCGGGAGTCATTATCAAAACTGAAAATCTTTCTAAATCATTGATAAAGCTTATTATTGCTTGCTTATCCGCAGATTTATAGGTTGTAACTTCAATTTCCTTGTCAAAACTTCTAGAATTTTCATAATAGGATTTAAAATAATTTTTAGTGATTTCTAAATTTTTTTTAGTACCTTCGCGAATAGCTATTGAAGGCACAAGAATAATAAATTTTTTATAACCAAAATTGTGATTTAGCTCAAACATTGTTTTAATAAAGGTAAATGTTTTGCCTGTTCCTGTTTCCATCTTAATATCAATGTTTTTCTGTCCTGAAAAATATGCTGGATAATTACCATCAAAAGAATTATCCTCAATAACCTTTCTAAAATCAACATTTTCTTGTAATTGCTTAAAAATATTAATAATATTATTAATGCAATCTTCTTGATATTGCTGTTCATCAAATTGAAAAATCATTATTTAAAATATTTAATTCGTTGCATATTTAATTGAGGTGAAATTAATAAAAATGCTTGATTATTTATATATCAAGACTTCATCTTAGCAAGGCAGTTGATATAAGCTATTGCTGATGCTACCAGAACATCGGTATCTGAACCGCTAGCACTATAAATTTTACCAGATTCTTCTAGCCTTACAGTGGCATTGGCTTGGGCATCGGTTCCTTCTGTAACAGCATCAACTTGATATAAAATAAGGCTAGCTTGATGAGGTATGATTTTTTTAATCGCATTAAAAATTGCATCTACTGGTCCAAATTGCGAGGAAAAACTTGCCTCTAACTCTTGTTGATTATTGCTAATTTTAATTTTTGCATTTGCTTTATGATTAATTCCCGAACTAACTTCTAGGTCTATCAACTCTAAAAGCGATTGTTTTATGGTTACTACATCAAGCAATTTTACAAGATCTTCATCGTGAATTTCTTTCTTGCGATCGGCGAGATCTTTAAATTTAATAAATAGATCTTCAAATTGTTGGGCTTCTATTTCAATACCAATTTCCTTAAGCCTTTCTCTAACTGCGGCTCTTCCAGATAATTTACCTAGACTTAAAGAAGTTTTTTGCAAACCAATTGATTGTGGCGACATTATTTCATAGGTTGCACGATTTTTTAACATACCATCTTGATGGATTCCACTTTCATGAGCAAAAGCATTTGCTCCAACAATTGCCTTATTTCTTTGTATAACAAAACCAGTAATGGTTGAAACAAGTTTTGAAACCCTGCTTATCATTGTGGTTTCTATATTGGTTTCAATTTTATAAAAATCAGGACGAGTTTTAATTGCCATTACAATTTCTTCAAGAGCCGAATTACCTGCCCTTTCACCAATTCCGTTAATTGTGCATTCAACTTGCCTTGCACCAGCAAGAACCGCAGATAAAGAATTGGCAACTGCAAGCCCTAAATCATTATGACAATGGGTTGAAATTATTGCCTTATCAATATTACTAACATTATTTTTAATTGCTAAAATTAGGTTATAATATTCTTCTGGAGTAGTATAGCCAACAGTATCTGGAATATTGATAGTATTGGCTCCAGCATTAATTGCAACTTCAATTGCTTTAAATAAAAAATCACGATCAGAGCGAGTTGCATCTTCTGGCGACCAATCTACTTGAGGGCATAAATTACGAGCAAGACCAACACTTGATTTGATTAGCTCTAAAACTTGCTCTCGCGATATTTTTAATTTATATTCTAAGTGAATATCACTCGTTGCAATAAAAGTGTGTATTCTTGGGGATTTAGCATTTTCTAGTGCTAATGCAGTTTTTCTAATATCATCTTCTTTTGCTCTTGCTAAACCACAAATTGTTGAGTTTTGAATTATATCAGCAATTTTTTTCAC
This sequence comes from Rickettsiales bacterium, assembly GCA_021298605.1. Lineage (GTDB taxonomy): Bacteria > Pseudomonadota > Alphaproteobacteria > Rickettsiales > UBA1997 > JAJTDS01. The sequence continues at coordinate 7,646 of JAJTDS010000032.1, read as the reverse complement.
CGCATTAAAATCACCAATTGAAGATGCTGGAAAACCAGCCTCAATAACATCAACCCTCATTTCTTCAAGATTTTTAGCAATTAAAAGCTTTTCATCAATTGTCATAGTTGCCCCTGGGGCTTGTTCTCCGTCTCTCAAAGTGGTATCAAAAATTATTAATTTCTCTTTTTTCATAATATTGAAATTTAATTTTAAAATTTTGGCTAATTTCTAAAAGTCAAGAAATATATTGTTAATTATTGCAAATTTTTTGCAATAATTTTTGGGAATTATTTTTAAGATCTTCAGCAAGTTTAAAACCTGCAATTTCAGCCTGTTGATTAAATTGAGAATTTGAAAAAGATGATAAATCGGATATTGATGAAGTTTGATAAAACTCTGAGCCATCATAATCAAAAATTTGCACCTGCAATTTTAATTGCTTAGAAATTGGGTTCCAACCTGCATTGACAGCAATAGGAGTAATACAAGAAGCATTAAGATTTTGTAGCACTGATCTTTCAGCAGTAATTTCAATTCTACTAGCTTGATTGTCAAGATTTTTTATGATATCAAATAATTTATTATCTTCTTTTAAACCTTGAATTGCCAAGGCTCCCTGACCTCCTGCTGGCAAGAATTTATTAATATCAAAAATTTCTTTGATTAAATCGGTTAATCCGGACCTTTCTAAACCACATAAAGCAAGGATTATTGCATCTACCTCACCTTCCATAACTTTGCGAATTCTACTATCAATATTGCCCCTTAATTGGATAATTTTTAGATCTGGTCTTGCTTTAAGTAATATTGCCTTTCTGCGAGGAGAACAGGTTCCTATGGTTGCATTAATTGGTAAATCTGCTAAGCTGGAAAAATTTTTTGATAATAGACAATCTCTAACTTCTCTTCTTGTTGTAAAAGCAAATATTTCAGTTTTTTGATGAAGAAATGGTGTTAAATCTTTGGCGGAGTGAACTGCGATATCAATTTTTTTTTCTAACAAGGCTTCTTCTAGCTCTTTTATAAATAGACCTTTACCACCAATATCAAAAAGAGGTTTTTGTTGAATGATATCACCAGAAGTTTTTATTTTATATGGCTCAACTATTAAATTTGGAAAAATGTTATTAATAGATTTTTTAACCTCTTCAAACTGAGCTATAGCAAGCTTACTGGCTCTAGTGCCAACTTTTATAATAGCAGTTTGATTGGGCATTATAATTAACTATAAAAATTTATAAAAATTTTCAATTGATATAAATTAATTAGCCTTGACGAGCTTTAAAGCGAGGATTAGTTTTGTTTATAACAAATAAACGACCTTTTCTTCTAACAACTTTGCAGTTTTTGTCTCTTTTTTTTGCAGATTTAAGCGAGTTGAATATTTTCATAAATTCATCAAAAGATTAATGTTTTCCTGCCTAAAATAGGCAAGAGGATTATTGTAAATGTAAACTATTTAATCAACTATTTTATTAGTATGATTATTTTAATCTATTCGCAGATTAAAATTAATGGTGAGCCCGAAACGATTCGAACGTTCGACCCACAGCTTAGAAGGCTGTTGCTCTATCCAGCTGAGCTACGGGCTCTTATATTTGCTATTAGATTTGTTAAATTATTTAACAATATATAGCCTAAAAAAATTATTAGCCGGAGAATTTTTAACAAATAAAATAAAAAATCAATATTTTTTTTAATATAATTTAAGAGCTCAATATATTTCTTTGAGCTAAGATTAAAAAAAATAAACAATTTTACTTAGTGGCAAATTATTAAATTATTATTTCCACAAATTTTATTAAGAGTTGATTTTGATGATTGGTTAATTAATCTTGAAAATTAAAATAACTGCCACTAGTAAATTTTATATTATAAAATCAAATTGGCAGTATAAATTAACCAAAAAAATATTTTTATAATGGATCAAACAAAAACCGATACTAAATTTTTTACCAATACCAATTCCGATAAGCTTTGTGACCGTCTTAAACTCTTAATGAGTGAATCAAAAAATTTTGATATTTTAGTTGGTTATTTTTTTACTAGTGGATTTTTTTTGATGCATGAATATCTTGAAAAAGTGGAAAAAATTCGAATTTTAGTTGGCTTATCAACCAATAAAAAAACCATTGAATTAATCAATCAAGCAAATCAACAACAATTACTTTTATCAGTTCAGAACCATAAAGAAACTTATGAAAATAATCTTTGTGAAGAAATCAATAATTCAAGTATCAACACCAATGACGATCAAAAAATCGCAATTGCTTGCGAAAAATTTATTGAATTTATCAATAATAAAAAACTCGAAATTAAAATTCATAAATCTCAAAATATTCATGCTAAAATTTATATCGGTACTTTAAATTCAAAGCTTGATAAAGGCAGAGTTATTACCGGCTCAAGCAATTTTAGCCAAAGTGGATTACATGATCAATATGAGTTTAATGTTGAACTTAGAGATGATCGCGATTATGATTTTGCAAAACAAAAATTTGATGATTTATGGCAAGAAGGAATTGATATAACTCAAGATTATGTCAATATTATCAATACCAAAACTTGGCTTAATAACCAAATTACTCCTTACCAAATTTATTTAAAATTTCTTTACGAATATTTTAAAGAGCAAATTGAGCAACCAGAGCTTGATATTAGTGAATTTCCTAATAATTTTAAACAATTAAAATATCAAAGTGATGCAGTTTTAACAGCCCAAAAAATTATTAATAATTATAACGGAGTTTTCTTGTCAGATGTGGTGGGGCTTGGCAAAACTTTTATGGGAGTTATGTTGTGCAAAAATTTAAATAAAAAAGTTTTGGTAATTGCTCCTCCACACTTGGTTGATGAAAATAATCTTGGTGGATGGAATTTTGCCTTCAAAGAATTTGGTTTTAAAGCTAATCAATTTGATTGTGTTTCTTTAGGCAAGCTCGATAAAGTTATTGAAAAAGAGATTTATAAAAATTATGAAATTATTTTAATTGACGAATCTCATCGTTTTCGCTCGGCAATGTCTGATAATTATTCAAATTTGAATAGCATTTGCCAAGGCAAAAAAGTGATTTTAATTAGTGCCACACCTTATAATAACTCTACCACAGATTTACTTTCTCAAATTGGCTTATTCCAACCAACTCGCAAAAGCGATATTCCCAATTTAGCCAATCTTGAAGCCTTTTTTTCAAGCCTAAATAAAAGATTAAAAGGGCTTGATCGCCAAACTAATAAAGAAGAATATCTTAAAATAACCAAACAAAATGCCAAAGAAATTAGGCAAAAAGTTTTAAAATATCTAATGGTTAGAAGGACTCGAAAAGAAATTGCTAAAAATTATCAAGAAGATTTAAAAGAGCAAAAAATTAAATTCCCAGAAATCAAAAATCCTAAACCAATTTATTATGAATTCAACGAAACTGAAGATCAGATTTTTACCCAAACATTAAATTATATTGATAAAGAAATTTCATTTTCTCGCTATACCCCGAATCTTTATTTGTATGATGAATTTAAAGATTCCAAGAATGATCAAGGGCAAACAAATATGAAAGGTTTTATGAAGACTATTTTAATTAAAAGGCTGGAGAGTAGCTTTCCTGCTTTTAAAAAAACCATTGATCGCTTCATTGATTCTTATGAAAAATTTATCAAGCAATATCATAAAGGTTGGGTTTATATTAGTAAGGCTTATTCGAAAAAAATTTATGAATATTTAGAAAATGATGAGCTAGAAAAAATTGATCAATTACTAGAACAAGAAAAAGCCGAAAAATTTGAATCAAATCAATTTAAAAAAGATTTTATCGAAAAATTAAATTATGATTTAGCAATTTTAACTAATCTGAAAAACCAATGGCATCAAAACATTAAGCGAGATCCTAAAATAATGGCTTTCCAAGAAAAACTTGCAAATGAAACTCCTTTCAAGCAAGAAAAATCAATTATTTTTACCGAATCCGAAGAAACTGCCAAATATCTTGAAGATGAGTTAAATGAAACTTTCAACAATCAAATTTTATGCTTTACAGGCAAAGACAGTAAATCTAAACGAGAAATTGTTCTTAATAATTTTGATGCTAATTGCAAAAATCCAAAAAATGATTTTAAAATTTTAATTACCACCGATGTTTTAGCCGCGGGTATCAACCTGCATCGAGCCGATGTGGTGGTTAATTATGATATACCTTGGAATCCTGCCAAAATGATGCAAAGAGTTGGTAGAATCAACCGTGTTGATACCAAATTTGATAAAATTTACACTTATACCTTTTTTCCAACCAAGCAAGCTAATGATGTTATAAAGCTCAAAGAATTAGCAGAAGGTAAAATTTCGGCTTTCATTAATTTACTTGGCAATGATGCTAAGCTTTTAACTGATAATGAAGAAATTACCAGCCACAAATTATTTCAAAATTTATTTTCCAAAGAAATTATTGAAGGCGAAGAAGAGCCAGATAGCGAATTAGAATATTTGCAAGAAATTAGAAAGGTTTATCAAGAAGATAAAAAATTATTTGAACAAATTAAAAGATTACCAAAAAAATCACGAAGCTCTACTTTTGCAAATAGCAATCAATCAAAGCTTGTGACTTATTTTAAAAAAGGCAATTTAAGTAAATTCTTTGAAGTTAATGATGCCATAGAAACCGCTAAAGAGCTTGATTTTGTTGAAACCGCAAAAATTTTAAAGACTAACAAAGATCAAATCAAAACTAATTTTGATGAAAAATTTTATCAATTATTAACTTTAAATAAAGATTGTTATAATCGATCATTGCAAGAAAATTCTGAAATATCAAATTCAAAAAATAGCAACTATAAGTCACTGGTCGATAGCATTAAATTTGTTAAAAAATATTGTCAATCTAGCGATAATTTAGATCACGAAGATATTGAATTTTTAAACAAAATTATTTTAGCAGTCGAAGAAGGAAAAATCGATCCTAAGCGAATCAAGGATATAAATTCTGACTTCAAAAAATTAGATTTAAAAAATAAGCCAATTGAATTGGTGAATTATTTAAAAAATAAAATTCAATCACAATTTTATGAAACAAATTTAACCAAAGAAAAACAGCAAAATAAATATCAGAGCGAAGTAATTTTATCGCAATATTTTAAAAATAATTTTTAAATTTTATGAACTCAAACGAAGCCAAAAAAATAATCGAAAAATGTTTTGAAAACCCCTATAATGAAGAAAATTTCAAAGATTTTATCATTAATATTTTTAAAAATAATCCAGAAATTAAAAATGAAAATTTTCAAGGTACATATATAAAAAATATAAAAAATGCTTTTAGTGATTATGTAAAATCCTATAAAAGGCTCTTCAAATATCAATCGCCAGATATTTATCAAGATAAAATTGATATATTAGCAGTAAATTTAAAAAACTCACAAACCATTCAAAAATCAAGAACTTTGCAACGAAATTTTATTGCTAGCTATCTTGAGCAACAAGATAAAGATGCGGTTTTGGTGGCTTTTTACTCCGATGAAAATTTATCAGATTGGAAATTTTCCTACATTACCAGAAAATTAATTGATAGCGATAATAAAATTAAATCACAATATACCAGCCCCAGAAGAATGACCTTTTTGGTTGGAGAAAATGAAAAAAGTCACACCGCCAAAAAACAATTTTTGCCAATTCTGCAAGAATCAAAAACAATTAATTTACCAATTCTTGAACAAGCTTTTTCAACCGAAATTGTCACCGATGAATTTTATGAAAAATATAAAGGGCTGTTTCATCGCTTAACCAAAGCTTTACAATATTTATCAGATCAAGATCCAAAAATTAAAAATGATTTTGCCAATAAAGAAATTGCCACTAGTGATTTTGCCAAAAAAACCTTAGGACAAATTGCCTTTTTATATTTTTTGCAAAAAAAAGGATGGTTTGGAGTTAATGAAAATGCGGATTGGGGAACTGGCGATAAAAACTTTTTGCAAAAAATTTTTAAAAATAAAAAACCAACTGAAAATTTTTTCAACGATATTTTAGAACCGCTTTTTTATTCGGCCCTAGCAGTTGATCGAGGCAATTTAGCAATGTATGAAAAACTCAATTGTCGTATGCCATTTTTAAATGGTGGATTATTTGAACCATTAAACGGCTATTTATGGGAAGGCACCAATATCAACCTTCCTGACCATTTATTTTCTAACACAACCAAAACCAAAGATGGTGATATTGGTGATGGCATTTTAGATATTTTTAATCGCTATAATTTTACCGTCTGTGAAAATGAACCGCTAGAAAAAGAAGTGGCAGTTGACCCTGAAATGCTTGGCAAAGTTTTTGAAAATTTACTAGAAATTAAAGATCGTAAAAGCAAGGGAGCCTTTTATACTCCTCGCGAAATCGTTCATTATATGTGTCAAGAAACTTTGATAAACTTTCTTGATAATCAATTAAATCACACAATTTCTAAAGAAGATTTAGAATTTTATATTAAAAAAGGTGATGAAATTATTGAAAATGATAAAATGGTGATTGCCAATGGCAAAGAAACCGAAACCTATAAATTCAAGCTACCTGCCCCAATTTATCAACATTCTCAAAGAATTGATCAATTGCTTTGCAACATCAAAGTTTGTGACCCTGCGGTTGGTTCTGGTGCTTTTATGCTTGGTATGTTAAATGAAATTGTCAAAGCCAGATCGGTTTTGCAACATTATTTAACTAAATCGCAGGATATTTATTCTTTAAAACTTCATACTATCGCCAATTCAATTTATGGGGTGGATCTTGATTCTGGTGCGGTGGAAATTACCAAACTTCGCTTGTGGCTGGCATTAGTGGTAGAAGAGCGAGAGCCAAGCCCCTTGCCAAATTTAGACCATAAAATTATGCAAGGCAATTCTTTGCTTGAAGAATATGAAGGAATTAAGCTTTTTGATGAAAATATTTTACAAAACTCCGATAGTCAAAAAAATCAAATTCTAAAAATTGAGAACCGTTTGAAAGAATTAAATTTAAAAATTATTGATCAAGGTAAAAAATCAATCCAAAAATCAAAGAATCTTGAATTTATAAAATTAAATGACGAACAGCAAAAATTACAAAAATCATTAGAAAAATTACAAACCAAAAATTCATCTGAAATTTCGCTAAATACTTTATTTGATGACCAGCAACAAAGCCAATATTTAGCTAGTTTAACCGCAGAATTGCAACAAAAAGTTTCGCAATTTATTTTTGAAAATCAACGAACCAAAAAAGAAAATCTAAAGAAAGAAATTGACAATTTAAAATATCAATTAATTGAAGAAACTTTAAAACAACAAAATAAAACCGAAAAGCTAGCAGAAATAAAAAAACTTCGCCAAAAAAATATCCGCCAATTTTTTATTTGGAGATTAGAATTTTGCGATGTTTTTTCTGGCGACAATCCGGGTTTTGATGTGGTAATTGGCAACCCGCCTTATATTCAATTGCAAAAAGAGGGCGGAAAATTAGCAAAAATATATCAAAAATCTCAATTTGAATCTTTTGTAAAATCTGGAGATATTTATTGTTTATTTTATGAATTTGGCAATTTAATTCTCAATCAAAATGGGCATTTGGCTTTTATCACTTCTAATAAGTGGATGCGAGCAGGTTATGGTAAAAAGTTAAGAAAATTTTTAAGCGAAAATACTCAACCAAA
>JAJTDS010000031.1 GCA_021298605.1 Rickettsiales bacterium | reverse complement strand
TAATTCTTGCCATTGCCTTTTCTTATCAAATCTATTGTGATTTCAGTGCCTATTGTGATATTGCGAGAGGAGTTGCCAAACTCTTTTCTATTAAGTTGAGTAGGAATTTTTTAACTCCTTATTTTGCAACTAATGCTAGTGATTTTTTCAAAAGATGGAATATCTCTCTTTCTGGCTGGGTTAGGGATTATGTTTATTTGCCAATTTGTGGTAATCGCAGAAACAAGATAATTAATTCAGTGGCGGTAATTTTCACAATGTTTTTATTTGGAATATGGCATGGGGCGGGCTTTTCATTTGTTTTATATGGAATCTATTGCGGTTTAATGATTGTTTTTTATCGCTTTATACCAATTGATAAAATTATTATCAAAATCTTTGGCAAGAGGTTAGGTTTAGTAATCGCAATATTTCTTGGCTTCTGGCAAATTGCCTTTGGAATGTTAATTTTTTGTAGTAAAAGTTTTGTTGATTTTACTAAATCAACAAGATCAATTATTGAGATATTTGATATTTTTAGACCATTTTATTTAATAAATGAGCCGTTAAAAATATTAAGCTACGGTCTATTGATATTTATCTTGCCAATATTGATAACCGATATTATTGGCTATAAAAGAAACTGCGAATTTGTTGATTTATATCCTAAATTATCTTTAATCAATAAGGTTGTAATTTACTTGCTAATAATTTATGGAACTTTGTTTTTCGCCTCTCGCGGTAGTTATGAATTTATTTATTTTCAGTTTTGATTGATGAAAAGAAATTTTTCTAAAATATTATCTGCACCATTAATAGCTTTATTGATATTTATTGTTATTGAGTTATTGATATTTGCTATAATTGGAGATAGTAGGCTTAATCAAAGAATTAATAGTGAGAATTTTTTAAATATTGGTTTTTTTAAGAGAGAATCGGTCTCTAAAGAGCTAATTTCTGCCAAAAATTATCTCTTTTTTGACAAGAAGCCAGATATAGCAATAGTTGGCGATTGTTCTGCATTGCATTCGTTAAAGCCAAAAATTATCAATCAATATTTATCTAAAAACAAGGTTATCAATCTTGCAACAACCGCTGAAATTGGTTGGGATGGTTATTTTTCAATGACAGAATTTTATTTAAAACATTATCAAGATCTTGAATATTTAATATTTTACACTACCCCTTATGGCTTAGATTCTTTAATTAAAAATAAATTTGGCTCTTCCACCAATGATTTTGCTGATTTATATCAATCAAATTGGTCGTTTTTTAATTGGCTTCCTTCATTATATTTTCGTAGAAATATCGTAGAATATAGCTATTATTGGATCCATAAGAAATTTTTACAACAACAGCAAAATATTTTTCTTAATTTCTCTCAACCAGAAATTAATGGCGGTATTTTTAAATTGTCCGACTATATTCAAGAAGAGGGCGGTTGGTTGCCAGTTATAAATAGTGCCTTTACAGCAGATAAATATATTCCTGATAATTTTTGCGGTCCTATGATTTCAAATAATCAAGAAGATTCGATTAAATTAGCTCAAGAGCTTTATAAAAACCTAATTAGACTGCATAAAATTGTTAAAAAATATGATAAAAAATTAATTATAATTTTTAATCCTGTTGCTTGCAAATCATCAAAATTAGTAATGCCAATGATTAATGCAGTTAGAATATTTAAAGATAATTATCGCGATGTTGCTATTCCATTCGATTTTATTTCTACAGTTGAAGTTGAATATTTTGCTGATAGATTGCATCTTAATAATATAGGAGCCGATTATTATTCTAGAATTATTGGCGAAGAATTAAACAAAATAATTACATTAAAATGATAAAAAATAACAGCAAAATTCAGCAACTACAATTGAAGATGCAAGAGTTTGGTCTTGATTACTTCCTGCTTGTAAATAACAATAAATTCTTTTGTGAATATTTGCCAGAAAGCGATAAATTTATTGAGTATTTGACAGGCTTTACGGGCTCAAATGCCAGTCTTCTAGTTAGCAATAATAAATCCTTTCTTTTTACTGACGGCAGATATATATTGCAAGCCAAGCAACAGCTTGATCCTCAATTATTTGAAGTCGTTAATATTGCTAAAGAAAATATTTTTGATTTTATTGCCAATAATCTTAATAGCCAGCAATCTATAGCTCTTAACGGTGATCATATTAATATTATTAATCAACAAAAATTGCAAAAAATTGCTGATAATAATAATTTTAAATTAGTTATTTTTGATAATAATTTAGTAGAAGATTTATGGATAAATCGCCCCAAGGCACCAGCTTCAATTCCATATCATTGCTTAATTAATGCGAGCGGAGAGAGTTCGTTAGATAAAAGAGCAAGAGTAATGTCGCAAATTAATGCTTCTGCCTTATTAATTACTAAGGCGGAGAATTTATGTTGGTTGCTTAATATTCGTGCTTCTGACCTTGAATTTACACCGATTTTACTATGTTTTGCAATATTATTTGCAGATGGAAAAGTTATTATTCTAACTGATGATTTTCGTCAGGAATCAATAATCAATGCAATTAATTTTAATTGTGAAGATGCTAAAAAGCTAGAAATAGCAAGCTTTAATAATATAGAAGATATTTTTAGGAAAATGAATTCCTTAAATTTAAGCCTTGCTATTGATGGATCTGCTCTTAATTACAATTTATATAAAAAAATAAAATCAATATTTTCTAGCTCTTCTTTGTTATTAGAGGTTGGCAATGTGATTGAAAAAATTAAAAATATAAAAAATAAGGCCGAAATTAAGGGTTCATTAATTGCTCATAATATTGACGGTATTGCGGTAACTAAATTCTTATTTTGGTTTGAAAAAATGTTAAAAAGCAATCAATATCTTGATGAATTGATGGCAGAAGAGAAGTTGCTGGAATTTCGTTCTCAATCTTCATATTTTAAATCGCTAAGTTTTGCTACTATTTCTGGCTTTGCGGGCAATGGTGCGATAATTCATTATCGTGCTAATCAAAAAACAAATCTACAAATAAAGCCTTCATCTCTCTTTTTAATTGATTCTGGAGGGCAATATTTTGGTGATGATATAATGGCGACTACTGATATTACTAGAACTATTCTCGTTGGTGAAGCAAGTGATGATATGATTAATGATTTTACAAGAGTTGCCAAGGGTCATATTAATCTTGCGAGGGCAAAGTTTCCAATAAATCATGCTCCGTCCCAACTTGATGCTATTGCTCGATATAATTTATGGCTTGATGGCAAAGATTACGATCATGGCACTGGTCATGGTGTTGGTAGTTTTTTAGGTGTTCATGAAGCCCCAGCATCAATAAGCAGATATTCTTCTCACCCACTTGTTGAAGGGTTAATTATTTCTAATGAGCCTGGATTTTATCTAGCTAATAATTATGGAATAAGAATTGAGAATTTAATGTTAGTGGAAAGGCATAATCAAGAATTTTTGCAATTTAAAACCCTTACAATGGTACCAATTGATTATCGTTTGCTTGATTTTAAAATGCTAACCTATCCAGAGAAAAAGTGGCTTGCAGATTATCATCAATTGATATTAGAAAATATTGGAAATGGGCTTAATAATGAAGAATTAGAATGGCTTGAGGAGATAGTGGTTTTTTACAGAAAAAAGTTGCATTATCGACATTTTGCTTAAATTATAACATATTGAAAAAGACAAGGTTAGTGAGAGTTAGATATAAGCTAAGTCAAGAGATTTGGATTATAGATTTATTCTTGATATAAAGAATTGATTTCTTGTTGATATTTTTGTTCAACTATTTTTCTTTTTATCTTCATAGATGGAGTTATTTCGCCATTCTCAATAGAAAGTTGAGTATGAATAATTAAAAATTTTCTAATATTCTCCCAATGGTCAAGCTGTTGATTAATTTGATTAATTTTATCGTTAATGATTTTAATAAATGGTTGCGATTTAGTAAAATCAATGTTTGATAAATTTGGTGCTATCTTTTTTCTTAAATTATCCGTTGCAATTTCATCAATAAAAAGTAAAGCACTTACAAAGCTCCTATTATCGCCAATTACCATGGCATCGGCAATAAAATTAATTTTTTCTAATAATTTTTGTTCAAGTAATATTGGGTGAATAAATTTGCCATTTGAGCTTTTAAATAACTCTTTTTTTCTGCCAATAATTTTAACAAAGCCTTGTTGATTTATTTCAGCCAGATCGCCAGTTTTTAGCCATTTATCATCGGTAAAAATTTTTTTACTAGCTTCTTGGTTATTGTAGTAGCCAGCAGTGATGTTTTTTCCTTGAACCAATAATTCTCTATCTTGATTGATTTTTATGGTTAGCGAATCAAATTTTTTGCCAACCGTTCCTAATTGATAAAATTTTGGGCAATTTGCAGATATAACTGGGGATGCTTCTGTTAAGCCATAACCACAAAAAACTTTTACTCCTATTTGCCAGTAGAAATTTTCTATTGCCTCATTTAGAGGAGCTCCGCCACAAATTATCATTCTCATATTGGAGCCTAATGCATTGCGAAATTTTCGATAAACTAAAATATCAAAAATTTTTAAGATAAAGAGATTAAATAAAGGCTGGCGGTAGAAAGATTTGCTGGCAATTTTTAGGCCTGTTTTTATCATAATTTGTGCAAAAAGACTCTTGCCTTCATAGCTAGATTTTATTTTGTTATAAACTTTTTCTAGCATTCTAGGAACCGTTGTCATTAGAGTTGGCTTAACTTCTTTTAAAATTTCTGGAATATTTTTTATATCTTCGGCAAAGTAAATTTTTATATTTTGAGTTAGGTAAAAAGTCATTACCATTCTTTCAAAAATATGTGCTAGAGGCAAGAAGGATAAGGCTTTATCTTGAGTTGTAAGCTCAAAAAATTTTGCTGTATCGGCAATTTGAGTAAGTAAATTATGGTGAGAAATCATAACTCCTTTAGGGTTACCAGTAGTTCCAGAGGTATAAATAATGGTCGCAAGATCTTGAATTGATAATTGGCTATTCATTAATTCCCAGCTAGTCTTTCCTTGCTCTATCGCTTTTTTTCCTTTCTTAATAATATTTTTAAAGGAAATAACCTTATCAAAATAGGGTTTTTTATCATCATATTTGATATTGATTATAGAATCAATATTATCAATATCCCAAGATTGATAGATAATAATTTTCTCAAAATTATCAAAGTTAAATTCTTTATTGTTTAGTAGTTCGATATTGTCAATAAACAGGTAGGAAGGCTTGCAATCATTGATTTGGTAATTAAAATTATTACTAGAAATATTATTAAAAATAGGTACTGATACTCCGCCAGCAACAATTGAGCCAAAATCCGCTATTAGCCAAATGGGGCTTTGATAGGCAAAAATAGCAACCTTGCTTCTTTCATTTTGATAATTAATTTTGAGCCCGATTTCTCTTAATCCAGATGCAAAATAAAGAACATAATTATAAAAATCTTGATTGGATAATTTATGCCAAATTTTATTATCTTTTTCTCGCCAATTAAGAGCATTTATGCTATGAAATTGATTTTGAAAGGCTATAATTTCGCCTATATTACTAAATTTATCCATTAATTTTTTAAATTAATTAATTTATAATTTACTGTTTATTTTGCTGGAAGTTTGTTATTTTCTTTTTCAGCATCAGTTTTTGCCTTATTCTCTGTAATATTCTTAGTTTCAGTAGTTTTAACTTCTGGATTAGTCTTGTTTTCCGGCTGTTTTTCCGGCTGTTTCTTATTATCGTTAAATAAAGGCGGTGGAGGTATTTCTAATTTATTTTTACTTTTATCTTCATCAATTGATAAAAGAGATAATAGTCCAGATGATTTTTTTGTTTCTTCTTTCGAATTATTTTCTGCTGTTTTATTTTCGTCATTCTTTGATTCTTTTGCGGTTGTTTCTTTGTTATCAAATATTGAGCCAATTGAATCGGTGATATTTGATTCCTTCTTCTCTTTTACTGGTTCTGTTGTGTTGCTATCAATGATTCCAATTTTTCTATAAATATCTTTTAAATTATTGCCAGATTTTATGATTGGCTTACTGTTTTTAGAGTCATCAAAAAAAGCAAAGCCACTATTGTCATTTTCTGAGTTGTTGTTGGTAGGATTGTTGTTTGTGTTGTTTTCAGAAGGGCTTGTTCCATCTGTTGTTTTAGTCTTTTTGGCAATTGATTTGGGAGTGATATCATTAATTGATTGTGCTCTTGGGATAGATTGATCGATAATTTTGAACATTATTTTTTTTCTTGTATATATTCCATCTTGTTCGTTTTTTTCTATCTCCTTTTTTTCTAGTTTATTGGGCTCTTTCTTTGGTTCTGCTGTTAATAATTTGTTATATTCAGTATTTTTTATACATTTAGATTGATGCCAACAGCTATTAATTCCGCAATCGCAGGCAAAAATTAATATTTGGCTACAGACATTAAATTTATTTTCACTGCAATTATTGGCACAGCTATTATTGAATTGTCGCCAACTGCCACCAGCTTTTAAGCAATAATTTCTTATTTCATATGCTTCATTCTTGTTGCTGGCAATAGTTTTGTGGCTAAAACTAATAACAATAAAAAATATTATTAGCTTTAGATATTGGCGAAAAATCATAAAATTATTGATAAATTTGTTGAATGCTATTGATTATTGCTTCGCCCATTTCTTCACAGCCAATTATTGTTTGACCTTTATTTGCAATATCTGCGGTGCGAAGATTTTTGTTAAGCACATTCTCAATTGCAGTTTCAATAATATTAGCCTCTTGATGATAATTAAAAGAATATCGAAACATCATTGCCAAGCTTAAGATTGTGGCGATTGGATTAGCGATATTTTTGCCCGCAATATCTGGTGCCGAACCGTGAACTGGTTCGTATAAAGCGAATTGCTTGTTATTGGCTAATTTTGCCCCCAGTGAGGCAGAAGGTAACATTCCTAGTGAGCCAGTAAGCATTGAGGCAATATCTGATAAAATATCGCCAAAAATGTTACCTGTTACTACAACATCAAATTGATGTGGGTTTCTCACTAATTGCATCGCTGCATTATCAACATACATATGGCTTAGGGCTATTTCTGGATATGATTCTTTGGCTATATCATTTACAACCTCTCTCCACATTTCTGTAGTTTCTAATACATTTGCTTTATCAACCGAGCATAATTTTTTATTTCTTATTCTTGCTAAGTCAAAGGCAACTTTTGCAATTCTGGAAACTTCCTTTGAATTGTAAATCATTGTGTTGATGCCTTGTTTTGAGCCATCTTCTAGAGTTGAAACTCCCCTAGGCTCTCCAAAATATATGTCTCCCGTTAATTCTCTAACAATCATAATATCAAGGCCTTCAATAATTTCTCTTTTTAGGGTTGAACTTTCAACCAAGGCGGAAAAAATCTTTGCTGGTCTTAGATTGGCAAATAATTCTAATTCCTTCCTTATTCCTAATAAACCTCTCTCTGGTCTTTGTTGATAAGGTAGAGATTCCCATTTAGGACCACCAACTGCTCCAAGTAATATTGCATCTGACTCTTTTGATAAATCAATAGTTTGTTGAGGAAATGGAGTTTGATAATTGTCAAAGGCAACTCCACCAAGCATTGCATGTTCGCATTCAAATTTTTTGTCAGAATTTTTATTAAAAAAATCGATAATTTTTTTAGCTTGAGAAACCACTTCTGTTCCTATTCCATCGCCGTTAATTAATAATATTTTTTTAGTCATATTTAAAAATGGTTATTTAATTCATTAAGTGTAGTTGAAATCAACTCTTTATTTTTATCATCAAGCCATTGATTATTGGTTTGATTGAATGAAAAATAAGCGACTCCAGAAAATGGTGAAGAGTACCATATTTTTTGTGAAGCAGTGTGGCGATTAATCACAAAAGTTTGTTTAGATTTATCAATTAATATTTTGAGAATCCCGTCAGAATATTCAATATCTAATTTTGAATTTTTATCTTCTTCTTCAATTTTCTTGAATAAGTTATTTAGAGCTTCTTCGCAATATTTTAAAAAATCCTTTTCTAGCATTTTTAATTATTTGTTGATTGTAATCTAGGAAATATAATTTTCATTTCATTGATTCGATGATTCTCTTTAAAACAATAATTGCTTTCAATGTTGTAAAAATTACGATTTTGCATCGCAACTCCTAATATGTCTAATAATTGATTAGAGAGATAAGGAATAAATGGTCTAATAGCTATTGCTAAACATCTTAAGCATTCTGCAATAGTTGATAAAACAAGGTTCATTTCTTCTAGTTTCTGCTCCTTTTTTAATTTCCAAGGAGCTTTGCGATCAATCAAGACATTACATTCAGAAGCAAGAGATATCACCCGATTAATTGCCTGATCAAAAGCAAAATTATCAATTTCTTTAATTATTGATTCTTGCAATTGATAAATTTTATTTAAGAGATATTTTCCGTCTTCGAAATTGGTGATATCAACAATTAGAGAATGATTGTTTTTATTAATCATTGATAAGCTTCTTTGAGCAAGATTGCCAATATTATTGGCAAGTTCAGCATTTATTCTGGTTAATAGTTGGTTTCTTGAATAATCTCCGTCATTGCCAAATGGGACTTCGCGAAATAAAAAATAGCGAAAATAATCAACAGCAATATCTTTGCTACAACCGTATGATTCTATCCAGCTAAGTTCTTCATCGATATTAATAACATTACCTAGGGATTTTGAAATTTTTTGACCATTATTTGTCCACCAGCCATGGGCAAAAATTTTATTAGGAAGCGGTAAATCTGCTGCCATTAAAAATGCTGGCCAATAAACACAGTGAAATCTTAAAATATCTTTGCCAACAATATGAAGCGGAGAATCAATTGTATCGCACCAGAAATTATTAAATAATCCGGAATCTTCTTGATTAAAATTTAGAGCAGAAATGTAGTTAGTTAGAGCATCAAGCCATACATACATAATATGGTTTTCATCGAAACCGTCTTCTTTTGGCACTTTAATGCCCCAAGAGAATGAAGTTCTGGATATTGATAAATCTTTGAGCCCGCTTTTTACAAAAGATATAACCTCATTTCTTTTGCTTGCGGGGCAGATAAAATCTGGTACCGCTTCGTAAATTGCAAGTAGTTTATCTTGAAATGCTGATAATTTAAAAAAATAACTATCCTCCTCATGCCATTCGACTTCTGCACCAGTTGGGGCTTTGCCGTCGATTAGCTCATCTTCGTTGTAGAATGCTTCATCACGAACTGCATACCAGCCTTGATAGGTGCTTTTATATATCCAGCCATTCTTTTCAATAATTGACCAGAAATTTTGAGCCACCTTCTGGTGTCTTGATTCAGTAGTTCTTATGAAGTCGTTATTAGTTAGTTTTAGAGTTTTGGTTAAGTCAAAAAATTTTTGAGATATTTCGTCGCAAAAACTTTGAGGGGTCTTATTAGCTTTAATTGCTGATTTCTCAACTTTTTGACCATGTTCATCGGTGCCAGTTAGGAAAAACACATTATAGCCTTCCATTCTTTTGCTATTGGCAATAATATCGCAAGCAATTGAGGTGTATCCATGACCTATATGCGGGATATCATTAACATAATAAATTGGCGATGTTACATAAAAATTTTTTGTTCCATCGGTTAATTCTTGATTGCTCATTTTTGAATAAATTTAAAATAACACGAAAATTAAAATTAATTACTTCTAAGGTTTGTGTATTATGGAACAAACTGTTTATTGATTGATTTATAATATTATCAACTAAAATTAATATCAACAAAATAATCAAAACAAAAAAGCAGGACAACTTTTGTTGACCTGCTTTTAAGAAGCTTACTAAATTTTCAATAAATTTATTGAAAATTAAAAAATTAATTCTTTTTTTCTTCAGCTTTAACTTCAGCTTTAGCTTCAGTTTCAGCAGTTTTTTCAGCTTTAGCTTTTTTTGCTTTTTTTGCTTTTTTTACTTTTTTAGGAGCTTCAGCTGGTTGAGCGACAGCAGTAGCTGGTTGAACAGCAACTGGAGCAGCTTTAGGAGCTTGTGCTGGTTGAGCAGCAACAGCAGCTGGTTGAGCAGCAACTGGAGCGGCTTTAGGAGCTTGTGCTTGTGCACTAGCTGCGAAAAGGATAGCAACAAGTGCTAATGATAATTTTTTCATAATTTCTGAAAGAAATTTGATTTTTAATATTGAATCAAACTTTAAGAAAGTTTGATTTTCTTTTGATGAAGAATATTTGTTTATTTTGCAATAAAAAAATATTACTCAAAAGGCTAGAATAAAATATAGGGTTTTTTTTATTTGTCAATCTATCTTTTAGAAATCTAAATATTTATTAGCAATATTGTTTAGTTAAAAGTGAATTGCCTTACCAAAAGCATCTAATACTGCCTCATGCATCATTTCTGACATTGTTGGATGTGGAAATATTGTATGCATTAAATCTTCTTCGGTAAGCTCAGCTTGTTTAGCAATAACAAAACCTTGAATCATTTCAGTAACTTCTGCACCAATTAAGTGGGCACCGAGTAATTCTCCAGTTTTTTCATCAAAAATAACTTTAATTAAACCTTCTGTTTCTCCAGAAGCAATTGCCTTACCATTAGCAAGATAAGGGAATCTGCCAATTTTAATTTTTTTACCTTCGGCTAAAGCTTTTTTCTCAGTGATGCCAATGGAAGCAATTTGTGGCATTGAGTAGGTGCAACCAGGAATATTTTCTTTTTTGATTGGATGAACTTTTTTAGCATCAAATTTTTTGAGATTGCTAGCAATTTTTTCAGCAACAATTATTCCTTCGTGTGATGCCTTGTGAGCTAGCCAAGGAGAGCCAACAACATCTCCAATTGCGAAAATATTTTTTTCGTCAGTTTCAAGATATTTATCAACCTTTATTCTTCCTGATTCGAGAACTATTTTAGTTTTTTCTAGCCCAATATTTTCAACATTAGCAACGATTCCAACTGCCATAATTATTCTTTCTGCTTTTATTTCTTGTGTTTTTCCTGCAACCTCAATTGTTGCAATTACTTGTTTTTTATCTTTTTTGACTTGCTTTAAGTTTGCAGAAGTGATGATTTTAATTCCTTGTTTTTCGAATGATTTATGAGCCAATTTTGATATTTCTTCATCTTCAACGGGCAATATATTATTTGCCATTTCAATAATTGAAACTTCAACCCCTAAATTACGATAAAATGAAGCAAATTCAACTCCAATTGCACCGCTACCAACCACGATTAATGATTTTGGTAGAGTTTTTGCGGTCATTGCCTCGCGATATGTCCAGATTAGCTCTCCATCTGGTTCGATACCGGGAATAATTCTGGCTCTAGCTCCAGTGGCAATTATAAAATTATTAGCCTCTATTTGCAATATTTCTTGATTATTTTTAGCAACAGAAATTGTTTTAGAGTTAAGAAATTTAGCGAATCCATCAATTACTTCAATTTTGTTTTTTTTCATTAAACCTGCAATTCCACTACTTAGTTTTTTTGAAACCTCTCGCGATCTGGCAATAATTTTTTCAAAATCAAAGCCCACTTTTTCTGCCTTGAAGCCAAACGATTCAAGATTATGTAATAGATGATTAACTTCGCCAGATTTTAAAAGGGCTTTAGTAGGAATGCAACCCCAATTTAGGCATATTCCGCCTAGGTGATTGGCCTCAACGATACCAACTTTTAAGCCAAGTTGTGAAGCACGAATTGCCGAAACATATCCACCCGGTCCAGCCCCAATAATACATAAATCAAATTTTTTGGTTGCAATGTTAGTCATAATTTGTATTTTTTAATTTTTGAAGTTTAGAGATAAAATTTTGGTAAAACTAAAATAATCTTAAATAAAACTCAAAGTATTTTTTAAAAAATTTATTAAATTAAATCAAAATGAGTTTTGAAATTAATCAAATAGTCAATAAAATCAATGATTCTCTTTCATTGATTAGGAGTTGTCTTTGACCCAGAAAAATTGCAACAAAATTTAGCAATAATTAATCAAGAAATAGAAAACCCTAACATCTGGGAAAATCAGCCTAAAGCTCAAAAAATTTTGCAAGAAAAATCCATTATTGAACAAAAACTGCAAAAATTTACAGAAATTACGAAAAATCTTGACAATCAAAAACAATATCTCGAATTAGCGATTCAAGAAAATGAACAAACTTTAATTTTAGATATTGAAAGGGAGTTAAAAAAAATCTTGATTAATGCCAATAATTTTGAGATAGAATGTTTGTTTAATCAAGAAAATGATAATAATAATTGTTTTCTTGATATTAATGCTGGAGCGGGTGGAACCGATTCCTGTGATTTTGCATTAATGTTACTAAGAATGTATGAAAGATTCTCTAATTTAAAAGGCTTTAAAGTTGAGATAGTTTCAATGATTGATGGTGAAGAGGCGGGCATAAAATCTGCAACTTTAAAAATTAGTGGCAATTTTGCCTTTGGTTGGCTTAGAACAGAATCAGGAGTTCACCGCTTAGTTAGAATATCGCCTTTTAATGCTAATGATAAAAGACAAACGAGTTTTGCTTCTATATGGGTTTATCCCGAAGCTGATGAAACTATAAATATTGAGATTAATGAAAAAGATCTTAGAATTGATACTTTTCGTGTGCAATGTCAAAGTGATCGTTCGCAAATAAAAAACCGTGCTGAAGCAATGAAAATGCTAAAATCTCGCTTATTAGATCTGGAAATTAAAAAAAGAAAGGCGGTTCAGGAAGAAAGCGAAGCCAGTAAAACTGATAATAGTTGGGGGCATCAAATTCGATCTTATGTTCTTCATCCTTATCAAATGGTAAAAGATTTAAGAACAAATTTTGAAACTAGTGATAGTCAAGGGGTTTTAAATGGTGAAATTGATGGTTTTATTAAAGTGGCATTAAGCTATAATAATCAAGATTTTTAATTTAAAGAGATGTTTTTGTGATTTGAATTTGTTGGTGTTGTAGGTTAAAAAATTAAAAAACCCTAGATAATATTGTGTTAACAATAAAATCTAGGGTTAAATAAGTTAAACTTATTTTACAGAATCTTTCAAAGTTTTACCAGGAGTAAATTTTACACCTTTTGAAGCTTTGATTTGGATTTCTTTACCAGTTTGTGGATTTCTACCTTTTCTAGCAGCTCTTTTAACTGTTTTGAAAGTTCCAAAGCCAATTAAGGTAACATTGTCGCCTTTTTTTAGAGCTTTAGTAACGATTTTTAAAAAAGACTCCAAAGATGCACCAGCATCTTTTTGAGATAAACCAGCTTGATTAGCGATTTCTTTGATTAAATCAGTTTTATGCATTATTAAGTTAGTTGTGGATTAATATTAAAAGCTTTTAACATGTCGCGATTAGCATAAATATTGCATTCACAACAATGTTACTTATAAACTTACTAATGAAAAAATTTAATGCAACTAATAATTTCAACTTTTAATTTTTTTAATTGGTTGTGGCATTTAGGGAAAATTGATATTATCTAAAAACCCTATTATTTGTAATAATCATATCAAGCTTTTGATCTCTATAATTGGTGGGTATATCGCCTTCAAATTCTTGAAAATCATAAGCAAGACCAATTGTAGCTAATTGAGAATTTTGGCTTCTTAAATAATCAATTGTTCTATCAAAAAAACCTCCTCCCATACCAAGCCTTGATAATGATTTATCAAATGCTAAAAGCGGAATAATCAATATTTCTGGGGTTATTTTGTAAGAATTATTAATTTCTAACAAATTTTGATAAAACTGACTATTGATAAAATTGTTATTGTAAGAGCTTTTTACAAATTCTAGCGGTGCATTTTCGGCAATAATTTTTGGATAGCTAAAAATTATATTATTATTATGAAATAATTCGGCTATTTTATTGGTTTCAACCTCGTTATTAATTGGCAAATAAAGGGAGAATATTTTGTGATGATGATTTTGTAAGTAATTGCTGTAAAATAATTTAACAAAATTTTCAAAAATTAAATTTGATTTTTCTTTTATCTCTTGTGGCAATAATTGATTTCTTAGTTTTCGAAAGTGATTTCTGATTAATTTTTTAGAATCAAAAAGATTATAATGATCGATTTTCATTGATTAGCAATTAATAAAACTTGCTACTTTTTCAATTAACCGCCAAGCGGATGAAATAGTTCTATTTGATCCGCGAGGACAAATAGTGGCGAGTGTGTAATAGCAGGAAAACCGAAACCATTACAGTGACCCACCAAAGCTTTAAAAGTTAGGGGACAAAAGAAGTTTATTTCTGTCCTACTTGGCAGTAGACAAATTAATTAAGCTAAAAAAATTGATTTGCAAGGCTTTTTAGTAAAATAATTATTTTTAATTGGGGCTAACAAAATCATATTTATGATATTCTTCGTTGCTTATTATTGGCTGTTGATTATTTTGATTCGATAAATTTTGCCCTTGATATTGGTTATTTTGGGGGTTATGATATTGATTTTGAGCTGGTATTTGATAAGGGTCTGGTTGGTGTGGAGATTTTTGATTAAAAGCCCCAGATGGTTGATTTATCTGATGATTTTCCATTTGTTGTTTATTTTGATCAATGATTCTTCTATTGATAGAGCTAGGATTGTAGGCTATTTCTCCTTTATATTCAGCTTTTTTGAAATCTAGGCATTTACCAGAAAAGAAAGATATTGCAGGTAGTAATAGAGGTGTTCCAAAGGCATCAAGTGTACAGCGAATTCCGTCATTTCTTTCTCTTCTTACCGAAACCCAGCTATCAAGATTGATTTGAGTGGCTCCGTAATTTTCTTTTAACAAAGTAACTTGATAATTTTTAGGCACCAAGCGAATATTTTGTGGAGTCTGACCGTAGCTAACTCCTTCAATAATAATGTTTGCTCCTTGTGGGTTGCTTGAAATTCTAACAGGAACCGTTTCATTATTAAAATAAGAGCAAGAAGAGCTTAAAATTAAAAGAACAAATGACAATTTTAAAAAGGGATATTTCATAGATTTATTTGATTATTCATTTTAAATTAAAAATTAATTTAAGAAATTAATAATTTTTTGTTTAATAAACAAGTTTTTTATAAAAAAATAAAAAATACTTGCCTTTTAAAAAATAATTGATTTATTTGTCAATTCAAAAATCGCTGTACATTAAGCATATTTTTTGAGTAATTTGGGCGAGCAAATTGGATGGGTGGCCGAGTGGTTTAAGGCAGCAGTCTTGACAAATGACGGAAAAATGCAAAATTTATTTTGCCATTTTGAGTAATTTG
>JAJTDS010000068.1 GCA_021298605.1 Rickettsiales bacterium | reverse complement strand
TCTGCTGCATTAGCAGGTAATTGTATTGGCTTTATATCAATTGTCATATTAGGTTTATTTAATATTACTGCTTTTCCTTGATATGATGCACCTTTTATTTCTTGCCTTATTTTTTCAATAGTAATATCAAAACTTTTTTGTTCTTCTGCATTTAAAACTAATGGTATATCTTTATTATTGCTTGTAATTGTTATAACTGAGGATGGAACACAAAAATTGGCATAAAAAGAAGATGCAAATTTCGCTAAATAGTTTTGTAATTTTATATACTCTATTACACCTTTAAAAGAACCGACATAATCATCTGTGTCAACATCAAAATTTTCAAATAAGCATAAAACCATAATTTTATTTTTATCTTTTGAAACATAATTTTTTCTTACTGGATCATATTCAAAAATATATTGTTTATAACTTAAACCACATGTTATGTAATATTCAACAACATCACTATCTCTTCTTATTGAAATTGTTTTAGCAATTTGTATATGTTCAAAATTTGAAATGCCTATTTCTTTGTTAAAAACAAAAATAATTCCTGCTTTTCCATAAAAACTATGTTGTTGAATAATATTTTTAATTATTTGATCAGCATTTACTGGATAAGGTCTACAATTAGGGTTATTAAGCCATTTTATAAACTCTTTTGCAAATTTATTTTCACTTCTTAAATCTACTCCTGTTGATTTCTCCTTGACAATAATATCGCATTGGTTAATAATACTAATTTGTTTTTTTAATATTGTAGCAACACTGGTATTTTTTTTAATATGCTCTTCATCAGTTAAACTATCTTGCGATAAAATTTCTCCATTTGCTCCTAAGATATAATTTCTTGAAAAAAATGGTTGATTATTGTTTGATTTTTTTATGAAGTTATATAATTTATTTATCATTGTTAAGTAAAATTAAAAAAAATAATTATTGACTATAAGAAAATTAAATGCAAGATATTTTTGCAATTAAAAATTTTTTTTACAACTAATATATAAAAAAATGGATATTGAAAATATACATAAATCAAATTTAAATTCTTATTTTAATTTTGACAAAGAAGGCAAAATAACTCTAAGGGTATGTTCTTTTAATAAAATAGATACTTATAATGATGAAGTTTCACCTGAAGCATTTGATGAACAAATTGATGAAATAAATAAATCAAATATTGAAATTCCTATTTATGTTAATTGGGATCACGCAAATTATATAATTTCAAAAAATATAAATAATTTATATAAAAAAGAAGATGGTTTGTATGCTGAATTTAAAATTGATGAAGAAATAAAAAAAAGCAATCCTACATTTTTTCAAAATATAATTGATTTATACAATAATCAAAAATTATTTGCTTCAATGGGAGCTAAAAATTTAGATTCAACTTTAAAGCCTAATAGATTTGAAAAAAAGAAAAATTTAGAATATGATTTATTAAAAAAATTAAAATTATATCATATAGCTTTAACAGAAGACCCAATTGACAAAACTGCTGAAGTTTTGATTTTTAAAAGTTTTTTAACTATTCCAAAATATCCAATTTATTTATCTGAAACTTGGGATGTTAATGATGCTAATAGAAAATGGAGAGAATATAGCAATTCTAATGAAAAACCTAGCGATACTTATAAAAATGCTTTTTTGTATGTTGAAAATGATAAAAAAGATTTATATGGTAGTTATCATTTTCAAATAGTTGATATTATTGATGGTGAACCAGTTATTAACTCTAGGGCAATTGTATCTATAAGAGGTTATTTAGCTGGTGCAAGATTTGGAATTAAAATATTAAATGAAGCTGAAAAAAATAAATTAGCTAATACATTGGTAATTTTATATCGTAAAATGAATGTAGTTAGAGAACAGCAAGGTTTAGAGCCTTTGGAATATGATGATATAATTGTAAAGTCTCAAAGCATTAATGAAAGAATTAATATTGAAATTGATGGAAGAATTAGTGCCACTAATTTTTTAAAAGAAAATATTGAAAATTTTTCTAATACAAATATTTCTAATTTTGTTGATAGAATATTTAACCTTACTGCGAATAAAGAAATTAAGGCTCACGGAGAAGAGCCTACTGTTAATAAATCTTCTACTGATAAGAAGAGCAATTTAATGAGCGAATTAGCTAAAGAATTAGCTAAAAGTTATCAATCAAAATCAATAAAATAATGTATATAAACGAAAAAAGCGATGCAGAGATTGTTTTACAAAGCATCAAAGAATCGCAAAAAGAAATAGCCGAAACAGTAGGCGAAAAAGTCCTTGAAAAAATTTCACAAATTGAAGAAAGTAAAATTTCAAAAGATACTGAAATTTTAAAATCAAATTTTGCTAATTTAAAAGATAAATTAGATCAAGCCCAAGTTCAAATTAATGTTTTGCTTACAGAAAAGCAAGAAAACAAGGCAGGAATTAATTGTTCTCAAAATAAAGAAGAGGAAATGATTGCAAAGTCTAAAACTGCTTTAGAAAATGCCGTTATATCTTCTTTTCAAGAAAAAAAAGATATTGCAATTAATAAAATATCTGATGAAGAAGAAATTAATAAAAGTGTTTTAAATACTTTTAATAATGCAAGATTTGGTTCTAATTTTAAAAATAAAAATATTAATTTAGGAGATATAAATTACAATATTGGTAATTTAGGTTTTTTAAGTGGTAAAGTTAATAATATTGATTTACCTTATAGTGTTAATGTTAACTATCGTTTAGTAGATAATAGCGGTTTTAAATATTATACCACTACTATTGATTATATAGTTAGACAATTAATTATAAAAAACGAACAAGAGGCTTCTAAAAGAATCTTTTCAGGAAAAGGAGTTTATGCAAATTCTACATTAGTTGGAACTCAAGGTATTGCAAAATTTGCAAAAGATAATGTGAATGCAACTTTTAGAACTTCTAGATTAATTCCTTCAGACGATTACAGAGTTTCTAGAACAGATTTAATGAAACTTAAAAATTGTTTATCTAAAAAAATTTTAGCAAGTCCTGATTGTGCTTTATATATTCCAACCACTTTGTTTGACCAATTCTTTTTGGAAACTGGTGCAGACGGACATTCAACACTTTCTGATCAATTTGAAGTAATAAAGGGAATTTATTATTTTAAAGCAGGTGGAATTAATATTCCAGTTGTTGCAGTTGGTGGCAAAACTTCAGATAATCAAAACTATGACAATGTGCAAGATTTTCTTGAGGGTTTCGAAAATTATGAAAGCTTTACTTCAACCGCTACTGTTACAACTTTATATTCAGGAATTAATACAAATGCAGATTCAGGTAAAGTATTTGCATTACTTGGAGATTTAAAGAAAGGCTATACTTTTGGTAGAGGCGTTCCAACAATTGGGGTTCAAAATGAATTTGCAAGTCAAGTTGGTA
Organism: Rickettsiales bacterium; assembly: GCA_021298605.1. Classification (GTDB taxonomy): domain Bacteria; phylum Pseudomonadota; class Alphaproteobacteria; order Rickettsiales; family UBA1997; genus JAJTDS01. The sequence continues at coordinate 3,540 of JAJTDS010000068.1, read as the reverse complement.
TGTCAAAACCTTTCTTTGGTATATATCAAGAGCAATTTGGTATGGTTACTGATCACACTGCTTTTGCAATAGGTTATATTAAATCTTAATTTAAAAAATATTAAAATATGTCAAACACAACTATGAAATTAGCGAGTCTTAAAGAGATTACTGCTAAACCATCAACTTCAATAACTGCTAATGGTATTGTACTAGGAAATGCTTTAGAGGTCAAAAATTTTGACTCTGCTAGATTAGTTCTTGAAGTAACTGATAGAAGTGCTGGTTCAATTGCTATTCATTCAATTGAATTATCAAATGATAGCTCTTTTACAACTGGCATAAAATCTTTTACTAAAAATTCTATTGCTCCTAATTCTCTGTATGATTCTAGTGAATATTTTGTCGGAGATGATGCTGGTAATATTTCAGTAAATTCTTTTGACCAAGCTGTTTTACAAGCGGTAGGTAAAACTTCAATTCAATTTGAATTTTCAGAAATTAATGCTGAAAATTATAAATATGTTAGATTTAATGTTATTGGTTTCAATAACTCTAATTTAACTTTTTCTTTAAGACTTTTAACCACCACAAAAGAAGCTTTTTGTAAAATTGCTTAACTAATAATAACTGGCTATCTAATTGGTAGCCAGTTATAAAATAAAATAAAAATATGAAAATAAATAAACTTGCAAACGAAAATTTAAAAGATAAAAATTTATTAGTTTATCTTTGTAATAATGACTACAAATTATCAAGTAATATTGATAATTTTTTATTTAAAAAAGATGAGGCTTACTCAGTAAATTTTTTAAAAGAGAATGTTAAATCTTTTGATTTTTTAATAAAATGCACTTCATTAAAAAATTTTCTTATTGAAACAAATCCATTATTTTTATTAAAAATGAAAAATTCTAAATTAGAAGAAGAGTCTCCTAAATTAGAAGAAGAGTCTCCTAAATTAGAAGAAGAGTCTCCTAAATTAGAAAAGGAAATTGAAATAATTTATATTCTAGAAGAAGAAATTAAATTTAAAAAACAAAAATTCAAAAAAGGCACTTTATTTAATAGGCAACAATTAGAAGATGCTTTTGAAGATTCAGTTCAGGAATTGCTAGATAAAGGATCAATTATTGAAACAAAAAGAAAATTTAATGATACAGATATTAGCGAATAAAAAAATCTTAAATAAAAATACTAGCTCTTATCCATTATTACTATCTGATATTAAGGCAAAGAGCGAGTATTTTACATTAAATCCAACTGATACATCGCAAGATAACTATATACAAAATCTTTTAATACCTAATGTTATTAAAAATTGGGAAGAAGCAACAGGATATTATTTGCTAGATCAAACATTAGTAAATTTTTTATATTTTAAAGAAAATTATATTAATGAAGTAATAACAGGATTAGATTATATTTCTTTAAATTCTTTAAATGTAAGAAATATAAATTCAGTAAAATATTATAACTGGAATTGGGATAAAGAAAGCCCTAAAATAACATTAGAAAACACTAAATATTATTTTACCGATGAATTATTGAGAAATCCAAAAAAATTTAGGTTAAAATGCGAAAATGATATTATAACTTTGTATAGAATAGAAAATAATTTTCAAATTGAGTTTACTGCTGGTTTTTTAAATAATAATTTTAGTTCTTTAAATCAAGAAATTAAAGATTGCTTAGTAATGCAAACTGCAACAATTATTGATAAAAAAAATAAACTATGCAATAATTTATATAATGATTTAATATCAAATACTTATTTTAATTTTGGAATAGAAAAACCTTTTTTATATTTTATATGATTTGGTTAGGAGGAGATTGCTGTTCTGAAAATAAAAATACTTCTATTAATTCTCTTTTAGAATACGATGTTAGTTTTTATGTAAAAAAAATAAATACTGCAATTATAAATCAAACTCAAAAAAATACTATAACATCTGATTTTGTCATTAAAAAAAAATGCTATATAAAAGATAGGAGCACCGTTTCTTATGAAGAAAGTATAAATAATGCAATAAAAGATGCTAGTAATTCTAAGGAATTAATTTTAAATTATTTTGATGTTGCTAATCTTAAATTTAATAAAGCTATATGTTTAAATAGCGAATTTAATGTATTAGGAGTATCTAAATTGTCTCAGGTAAGACTTGAAGGTAGTTTATATAAAGCTAATCAATTAACGCCTTTTATTAGCATTGTAATTGGTTTAAAGAAACTATGAGAATTAATGTAAATAATATTTCATATAAACATATTATTGAAGATATAAAAAATAATTGCAAAGTAAAATTAAAAAAAACATTAAGAGAATCTTGCCTTCTTATTAAAGATAATTTAAAAAAAGAATTAAAATCTAAAGATAAAATTGGGGCATTAAAATCTTTGGCATATCAAAGAAAATATCCAGCAAGCCCAATTAGAAGATCAGCAATAGGTCAATCTCTTGCAAGAGACACTGGCAAATCAGAAAGAAATATATCTTATGATATTGAAAATTCATCTGCAAAAATTGGTTTTTTATCTTTTGAAGATGATTATATTGCAAAATGGGAATTTTCAAAAAATGAAAAAAGACCTACTATGTTAAATGCAATTAATAAATCATCAGAAAGTATTAAAAAAAAATTTGAAATAAATTTAAAGCCTTAAAATGATAGATTTTGCAAATATAATAGGTAATTTATTAATAAAATATTTACCAGCTACAAATATTGATTTTGGAAAAAGAGCCAAGGCTTTGGATATAAACATTATTGATAATAAAGTTATTTTAACTTTTAATGAAAATGATTATAATTCTATATTAGGAATAATAAATAATCCAATCAATCCAAATAAAATTTTTACAATTAAAAATATTGCAATAAAAAATCAAATAACAAAATTTGAAAATAGATTTAATTATGGTTTTTTAGTAAATTTTGAAATACCGCATAATTTATATCATGATGATATTATTGTTTTAAAAGGCTTTACAAATAATATTTACAATACAAGCTATAAAGTTTCTATACAAAATAAAGATGTTGTTTTAAAGCCGTTAAATTCAATTCCTATTAATAGTTTAACTACTGGTCTTGGATATTTACCTTCTGTTTATAATGATGGTTTAAATGGAAGTTTTTTTATTACAAATGAAGGGGGAAATAAATTAAGCTATACTTTTGATAAAGTATTATATAATGTTATCAGTGATATATCTAAAATAGATAAAGATTATTTAATTGATTTTTTTTATTTATCAGATAATATTAAAATTATTGATTTTGATGTATTTGAAGAAACTAACAGTGAAATAAATGAAGAATTTATTATAGTAGATACAGCAAGTTTTAATGGAAGTCCATTAAGATCAACAAATAATAATACTGATAAAAATTATAATTTTGATGCTTCTGTATTCGGTAAAGCAGATCGCTTATATTCTGCAAGAATACTTTATTATTTAGTTAGAAATATTGACAATGAAAATAATCAAACTAATAGTGGAAGTGATATTGTAAAAAAACAGACAGAAATGTTTTTAGCTTTAACTAGTATTTTATT
>JAJTDS010000030.1 GCA_021298605.1 Rickettsiales bacterium | reverse complement strand
TTGAATTGTGAATAGATACTTAAAAATAACATCAGCCTTAGCAGTTAGGCTTTTTATTGAGTCCTGATTTTCTTTTAAGATGTTTTTAGCTTCATCGTAAATAATTTTTGCTTGTGGCTCACTAATTTTAGTAAGCTTCTCGTGTGATAATTGCGGTTGAAACAAAGCTATTTTTTCATTTTTTTTTCGTTTAAAAAATTTCTTTAGCTTCATAAATCCTACAAAATTGTAGCTCCAACTAGCTTATCAAAAATAAACTCGTTCTTGCAATTGTTATGTCTAAAAGCAAATTCATTCACATTCTTATTGCCCACCGCCAGACGAATCTGGCGAAGCATACGAAAAGCGGTTTTGTAGGTTACTTCAATTTCTCTTTGCAGTTGAATTGCAGGAATTTCTTTTTTTTCATTCAAAAAAAGATAAATTGCATAGAACCATTTGCGAAGGTCGGTGCAAGAGCTTTCAAGAATTGTTCCTTTAAAAATTGAGAAATCTCTATTACATTCAGCACACCTAAAAAACTTTATCATTTTTTTGCTTGAGTAGGGATAAGTTTTTAAACTGCCACAATGGTTGCAGTGAGGGATTTCATTGTTGTATCTGGTTTTAATATAGTAATCCACAATCGCTTGTTCAGTCGGAAACTTTTTTTGAAATCTTAAGAAATTCATAAAATATTTTTCAGTTGGATTAAGGTTTGTGATTATTGTAAAAAGATTGCTTCACGATGTCAAGGGATAATTGCCAATTATAATGCTTTAGAGATAAAGATAAGCAATAAATTTCTTGTTTTTTTAAAAAAAAATAAAAATATGTTGAGCTAAATTATATTAATAATCTCAATAAATTAAAAATGCCCATTTCGCAACTAGAACTAGAAAAAACTCTAAAAGAAAAATTCCCCGATGCAACCATAATAATCAAAGACCTAGCGGGAGATAACGATCATTATTCGGTTGAAATTATTGATGATAGTTTTAAAGGAAAAACATTGATTGCTCAACATAAAATGGTTAATAATGCCCTTGGAGACATAATAAAAACAAAGCTTCATGCTATGCAACTCAAAACCACCGCTCCGCAATAAAATGCAATTAAAAACGGAAAATAAGACCATCGATCTTGATGAAAATCAAAAAATAGTGGCGAATATTTTAGATAATTTTGCCAATATTTTAGAAAAAAAATATCTAAATAGTAAGATTAAAAATATTTTTAATAAAATATCTGCAAAAATTTTACCTAAAAAAACTAATCAAGAATTACTGGCAATTTATATTTACGGAGATGTTGGCAGAGGCAAATCAATGTTAATGAAGAATTTTTTTAACAAAGTGAAAGTTGCCAATAATCTAAAGCATTCAGTGCATTTTAATAGTTTTATGAATGAAATACATCAAGCCTTAAAAATACTAAGAATTAAATCATTAAATGTGAAAGATGAATTAAAATATGCCACTAATCAAATTTTAAAAAATTATCGAATATTATGTCTTGATGAATTTCAAGTTGTTGATATTGCTGATGCAATGCTTTTAAGCAGAATTTTTAAGATTATTTTTGAGAAAAAAATAGCATTAATCATTACTTCAAATTGCCATCCATTAGAATTATATAAAAATGGGCTACAAAGAGAGTTGTTTATTGACTTTGTTAATAAAATTTTATTAAAAAATTGCCAAATAGTTAACCTTGACAGCAAAATTGATTATCGAGAGAAATATAGAGAAAACCTAGAGCAACGATATATTATCAAAAATAATATCACCAATAAAATATTTAACGATATAATTAATAACACTGTAAATATTGATCATCTTGAGCCCTTAGATATAAAGGTTTGGGGCCGTAAGTTTACTATTCATCAAACCTATCAAGATATTGCAATTATTGATTTTTCATCTTTTTTAAAAGAGGCCTTATCTGCAAATGACTATAAAGTAATATGCAATAAATTTGCTTTGATTTTTATAAAAAACCTTCCCAAGCTAACAAAGGAAGACCCTAACGAAGCAAGAAGATTAACATTATTTATTGATGAAGCCTATGAAAATAAATTGGCATTGATTATTCTGGCTGAATGTGAAATTGAAGAGATATATCTTCACGGAATTGGAGCGGAGGCTTTCAAGAGAACAATCTCTCGGTTAAAAGAGATAAAAAGCGATTTCTACTGGCACCATAGCAAAATAGCTGTAAAAAGCAATTTATAGCTGATTATTTTTCTTAACAAAATTAGCAATCATAATTTGCAAGCCACCAGATAAGTAAGTAGATAGGAAATATATAATTAACAACAAAAATATTGATATTAACAAACTAAATATTTTTGAAAAATACAAAGGTTCGTAAAAATATTGCTTCAACAATAATGCCGAAAACACTAAAATAATATTATTTATAATAATTTTTTTAAATTTAGCAAATAAATCTGAAACAAAATAAAAATAATTATGTTTAATTGAACCAATAATCAACATCGATAAATTAATGTAAGAGGAGATAATTGAAGCAATTATTATTCCCAGATAACCAAAATTAAATAGATAAAAAAGAAAATTACAAAAACAATTAATTACCACTGATAAAATTGAAATATTCATTGGGGTTCTGGTATTTCCTCTAGCAAAAAAAGCTGGTTCAAAAATTTTTACCAAAATAAAAGCTGGCAAACCAATCGAATAAAGCATTAAGGCTTTAGAAACTAACAAAGATTCTTCACTAGTAAATTTTCCCCTTTCAAAAAGAGCGGTAATAATTGGATGAGCAAAAATTATTAAACTAATAGTTGCGGGAATCGCCATAATTAGAGCCACTTCTAAGCCAATATTTTGCAATTTTATTGCTTCATCGGCTTTATTTGCCTTAATAAGCCTTGATAATGAAGGAAGTAAAGCAGTAGAAATGGCTATTCCTATCATTGCAAGTGGTAATTGATTGATTCTATCAGCATAATAAAGGTAAGAAACCGCACCAGAAATAGCACTAGCAAATATTGAATCAAGCAATAAATTTATTTGCATCACATTGCCTCCAATTACTGCAGGAATAAGCTTGCGAAAGAATTTTTTTGTATCAACATCAAATTTCGGCATTTTCGGATAAAGCAAAAAACCGGCTTTAATAGTAAAAAAGGTAATCCAAATGAACTGCAATATTCCTGCAGTAAAAACCCCCCAAGCTAAACCATGGGCAAAGGTTTGAAATTTATCAGCAACAAAAAGGGAGAAAAAAATTAATGTCGAATTAAGAACAATTGGAACTGAACTAGCAGAAGCAAATTTATTAATTGAATTTAAAATTCCTGCACTCAATGAAACTAAAGAAATAAATAATAAATAAAAAACCGTTATTCTTGATAAATCAATAGCAAGATTTGATTTTATTGGATCTGAAAAAAAACCGGGAAATAAAATTTTAACCACTAATGGCATTGCAAGTTGCAATATCAATATAAAAATCAACAAAACATAGAGCAAAATAGAAAATATATTGCTTGCGAAATCAAGGCCGTTAGCTTTTTCTTTATTGCCCTCTTCTTCGTGATGAAGTTTATTTTTCTCAATAAAAATAGGCACAAAAGCTGAATTAAGAGCACCTTCAGCAAAAATTCTGCGAAAAAAATTAGGCAAACGAAAGGAGGCAAAAAAAACATCAGATAGCATTCCTGCACCAAGATATTTAGCGATTAGAATATCTCTAATAAACCCCAAAATTCTTGAAATAGATATAAAAAAAGAAACTGTTGCTGTGGAGCGAATTATAGACATTTATTGCCAATTTTACTGAAATATAGACTTTAAACGACTCAAAACCACAACAAAAATTGCAATATCAAAATTATGATACAGCTTTAATTCCATGATAAAATTATCAAATTTTTCAATTTCTGCTTGATGTAATGTCGTCCAACTATCAACCAATTGGGCAATATTGCTGTTTTTATTGATATCTTGCTTTTTGGATGATTTATTTTCAAAATCTTCAATAATTTTTTTGGCAATCTTAATTTGATAAAAATAAAGCTCTTCAATCAGAGTTTTGCAAGAAAGCTTGTGCCAATTATTTTCTGAAGATATTTCTGAAAGCTTGAGTCTCAACCATTTTAAAGAAAATCTTTCGCCAATTGCAAAATATATTTTTGCAACCGTGGCTAAATCAAACTTAGACTGCCTATCAATTTCAGCAATTTCTAAAGCCGAAGCTAGATAATTAATTGAAGCAAATTTAAAAGCTAATTTTTTGTCAATCTTTTGAGAGTTTAATTTTATAATCTTACTATCAAAAGATTCTCTCGCAGATTTAGCAAGAGCTGAAAGTAATATTGAAGAAAAATTATTAGCAATATCTTTAAATTTTTCAATATCTTGGATTAAGCCTTGAGAACGATGATTTTTCAATAGCCACATTACCGATCTCTCAAGCAATTTATTTGCCGAAAGAAACATTTCTGCCTGCAAATTAAAAGGAGCTTTTCCATCAAGTGATTCTATATCTTGCCAGAATGATTTTAAATCAAATGAATCAGTAGCAATAACTATATTTCTCACAACATCACTAATTGAAAAACCGGTATCTTGAGCAATTTTACCAACAAAAATAATGCCAATTTTGTTAACAATGAAGTTAGTGATTTGAGTTGCAATTATCTCTCTTCTTAGTTGGTGGGATTTAATTTCTTCAGCGAATTTTTTTTGCATTAATTTAGGAAAATAAGACACTAATTCCTGCTCAAAATATTTATCATCTATCAATTTTGATTGCAACAGGCTGTTATAGATCTCCATTTTACTATAAGCAAGCATTACTGAAAATTCAGGTCTTGTTAACCCTTGTTGATTGGCAATTCTTTTGTCAATTTCTTTTTTACTTGGCAAAAATTCAATTACTCGATTTAATAATCCAGATTTCTCAAGTCTTTCTAAAAATTGCGAATAATCGGCAAGAGCAGAGATGTCTTGATAGCTAGCGATTGATATGGCTTGAGTTTGTAGGCGATTATCAGCTAAAACAAGTTCCGCAACATCATCTGTCATTTCTTCAAGAATTTTATTTCTCTGTTTTAAGGTGATTTTTTGGCTTTGTATAGCCTGAGTAAGGGCAATTTTGATATTTACTTCATGATCTGAACAGTCAACACCAGCAGAATTATCCATTGCATCAGTATTAACCCTACCGCCATTTAAAGCAAATGTAATTCTTGCTTTTTGAGTAAATCCAAGATTGCCACCTTCACCCACAACTTTGCTTCTTATTTCATCGGCATTTATTCTAACCGCTTCATTGCTACGATCCCCAACATCAAGATGACTCTCTTCGCTGGCTTTAAAATAAGTTCCAATACCGCCATTCCATAATAAATCAGCAGGAGCCTTTAACATTGCTTTTATTAATTCATTTGGCGAAATTTCATCAACTGTAATATCTAAGGATTTTTTTATTTCTGGAGATAATTTGATAATTTTAGCAGTTCTTTCAAAAATACCACCTCCCTTCGAGATAAGATCTTGATTATAATCAGTCCAATTAGAGCGAGGTAAATTAAACATTCTGACTCTTTCAGCAAAAGATTTTTTTGCATCAGGATTAGGATCGCAAAAAATATGCAAATGATTAAATGCTCCTATCAAACGAATATGAGGAGAAAGCATCATGCCATTACCAAAAACATCTCCACTTAAATCTCCGATTCCTATAGCTGTAAAATCTTGCTTTTGAGTGTCAATTCCCATTTCACGAAAATGCCTCATTACCGATATCCAGGCACCTTTAGCGGTAATTCCCATTTTTTTATGGTCGTAACCAACTGAACCACCAGATGCAAAGGCATCTCCTAGCCAAAATTTATATTCTTCAGAAATTGCATTAGCAATATCCGAGAATGTTGCTGTACCTTTGTCGGCAGCGACTACAAGATAAGGATCCTGCTGATCGTAAATTATAGTGTTTTGCGGATGTATTATTTTTCCATTAATAATATTATCAGTAATATCAAGCATTCCTCTTAAAAAAGTTTGATAAGCGACTATTCCATCTTTTAAAATTTGCTCGCGAGTTAAGCCTGTTATAGGCTTCTTAACTACAAAACAACCCTTAGAACCAACAGGAACAATCACCGCATTTTTAGTATTTTGAGCCTTAACCAAGCCAAGAACCTCGGTACGAAAATCTTCATGTCGATCTGACCAACGAAGACCTCCTCTAGCAACTTTCCCACCTCTTAAGTGAACTCCTTCCATTGTCGCAGAATAAACAAAAATTTCTGCAAATGGCAAAGGCAAAGGCAGTTTAGGAATTTTATGACAATCCAACTTAAAAGAAATATAATCTTTAGGCTTTTTGTCGCTATTTAATTGATAATAATTAGTTCTTAGAGTAGCAAGAATAACTGATAAAAATTGACGAATAACCGCATCATCAACCGCATCTTTAACATTATTTAAATTTTCGTTAATTTGTTTAGATAATTTATCAATCTTTATTAATCTTTGTGCTTGGCTATTTTTTGAATTAAGGGCAAATTTAATATGAAATAGCTCCATCAGTAATTTTGTAATATCAAGGTTTCTTACCAATATATCAGCAATATATTGTTGACTGTAGCGAAAACCTGTTTGGTAAATATATTTATTGTAAGCTCTCAAGATTCTCACCTCTTGCCAATTAAATTCAGCATCAATAATCAAGCGGTTTAACAAGCCAACATTAGCATTTCCTAGCCAAATAAGATCAATAACCTGTTCAAAATTTTCTTTTATCTTTTTAGATAGACCGCCTTTTAAGCCATCAAGCCGAATTTGAAAATGATTAAGCCAGATTGAGATTTTTGGCTTATTATCTTGATTTGTAACATTGATATTATATGTACTTTCTTTGATTACTTGAAAACCAAAACTCTCAAGAATTGGCATTAAGTCAGATAAGATTAATTCTTTTTCTAAGGAATAAATTTTTAAATCGCAATATTTATCATTTTCAATAGCAGAAATTTGAGAATTTTGATAAAGATTGAATATTACTTTATTATTGGAAATTGCTAATTCAATGTTTTCAATGTCTTTTACTGCATCTTCTGCACTAAAACGATTGCTATAACTTATTGAGAAAGAATTTTTATATTTTGTTAAAATTTTAAATTTCTGCTCAGCACAAAAATATTGATTTATCGCCTCTTGAAGATCGTCACTCCAAGGACGAGTCATTTTTTCAATTACTTTTTCAACTTCTAATTCATTATTTTTTACCAAGCCATTATTAGTGCGAATAATAACATGATATCTTATTAATCTTGATTCGGTTATTTCAAGGAATGAATCGGCGAATTCACCTTGATATATCTCAACTAAATAATTTTTTATGTAATCTCTCATTGAAGAGTTAGTTCTTTCTCTCGGCATATAAATTAAACAACTCACAAAGCGATTAAATTTATCGTGACGGGCAAAAAATTTAACTTGAGAGCGACCGCAGATTGAAACAATTCCAGTAGAAATTCTTAATAAATCTGCTACATCAATTTGAAATAACTCATCTTTTGGATAAGATTCAACTATAGAAAGAAGCTCTTTATGGTTATGGCTTCCGGCTATAAAGCCAGAATCTTTAATTACTTGAGAAATTTTATGCCTTACCAAGGGAATTGACGAGGAAGCTTGATTATATGCCATTGATGTAAATAAACCAACAAATCGATATTCTCCTATCACTTCTCCCGATTGATTAAATTTTTGAATTCTAATTCTTTCTGCATTAGTAACACGATGAACTCTTGAGCGATAACGAGATTTTAATATCTCAATAACATAAGGATTTTTAACTGAATTATCAACTTCAGCCGTTGATAAATTGGCAACCAAAGGTCTTAGCTCTTCATATTTTGAGTTAAAAACCCCTAAATTTGCATCTTTTACTTCAACTAAAATACATTCCCCTGTTTTTTGCTTTTTAATATTAAACTCTCTACTACCTAGGAAAATAAAGTTTCCTTCATTGATCCAAGAAATAAAATTTTGTATTTCTTGATAATCTTTTTGTGTAAACTTTTTTAATTTAGAACTGATATTAGCAAAGTTCTTCTGCAAAGATAAAACTTCTTCTTGTGCTTTTTTAGAGGTTTCAACCATTAATTTCCAGTCTTGCACCACCAAATTCACTGTTTCAACAATTTTAAAAATATTATTTTTTAATATTTCTAACTCTATTTCTGATGCCATTCTTTCGATATGAATCTGAATTACAGATTCTTGTGATAAAGATTTATCTTTTGAGTTATCAACATTTAAACTTTCGGTTAATATTTTTGTTAATTGTTTTGATTTTCTTTCAACTAAATAGATAGGGTGAATAATATTTTTGATCTTAATACCAATATTATCAAGATGAGCAACTACTGAATCAACTAAAAATGGCATATCTGAATTTACTAGATCAATAATTGACAATGAACAGTCAAAACCTTCTTTTTCTTTGGTTGGATTATATATATTTATTGACGGTCTTGAAGTGTCTTTTTTACAAAAAAAGTTAAAACTTGATAAAGCTAAGAAATAGAGATCTTGTGATTTATAATTAATGAAATCAGAGCTTTGATTTTGTGAATAAAATATTTTTATAAAGTCAAGAAAAATCGATTGTTGATTCTTATTTTTCTTGGCAATTTCTAATATTTCGTCAATTAATTTTGTAATTTTTTGCATTTTGATTATATTTTATTTTTTAACAAAAATAACAACTATTTGCATTCCTTCTAATTTAGGATTAGATTCAGCTTTTGCAAATAAAGATGCCTTTTCAATAATTTCTGCCATCATTGTTTTTGCTATTTCTATATGACTAATTTCTCTTCCCTTCATTCTTATTGAGAGACGAACTTTGTTGCCCTTTTTAATAAATTTTTCTGTTTGTTTAATTTTTAAGTCGCAATCTGCTTTACCAATATTGAAGGACATTTTCACTTCTTTAGTTTCTACAACTTTTTGCTTCTTTTTAGCATCAGAGGCTTTTTTTTGCATTTCATATCTCATTTTGCCAAAATTGGCAATCTTACAAACTGGTGGCTCAACATTTGGAGAAACTTCTACCAAATCAAGATTAGAGGCTTGTGCAAGCTTTATTGCTTCAAAACTATCGATTACTCCAATCATCTTGCCTTCTTGATCGATTAATCTTACCTTTTTTACATCAATTTGCTCATTTATTCTAAATGATTTTTCGAAATTATTATTGCTGTTAGAAGCTGATTTATCGTTATTTGGACGATTATTATTTGTTTGATTCACGAAATTTAATAAAATGTTAATATTCTCCTAAATTTTACCTTCAGGATAACAAAGATATAAACTTAAACAACTAATTAGTAGTTTCAAGGGATTTTTTGAATTTAATTTAAGGCATCATTAGGATTTTGGTTTGCATTTTCTTTTGCCTTATCTTCTTCATTGCCACGATTTCTAGCAAAATTTGGCATATTAGGCTCTTGTTTAGGAATTCTAATTTTAGGATATAATCTTTTTTTAAAGAATTTATCATCATAATATTTAATCTTTCTGGAGCGAATAGGTGGTTGAGATTCAATTAAAATTATTTGATCTTCTCTTGGCATTTGAATCACCTCTTGCGGTAGTAATAATGCTCTTTGAGTATGAGAAACATGCAATGAACGAGAGCCGGGATTTAGATCGAGATATTTTGGCTTATTGTAAGAAATTTGCTCTGCTGTTTTGTTGCCAAGAAGTTGAGAAATAAGGTTTGCTGTTTCCATATTATTAGCAGCAAAAGTAATTCGATAAGTTGAGTTAGAAAGAAAGGAGTTCATTCCACTTTCTTCGTAAATTCCTTTTAATTGTTCAGTATCTTGAATAATTAAAAACAAACGAACTTTATATCCACGAAAATAGGCTATACCAGCAAGAAATTGCTCCATTTTTCCGAGAGTAGGAAATTCGTCCATTAACATTAAAACGCCATATTTTTCATGAGGTTGAGGCATTTTAGCAGTAAAAAAAGATGCTGCTTGTTGATAAAACATTCCCATTAAAGGCTTCAATCGGCTTATATTGTCGGGGGTTAGACCAACATAAAGTGTATGTGCCTCTGTTTTAAATTTATGGAGGTTGAAATCACTAGTGGCTGTTGTAGTGTCAATTAAGGGGTTTGCCCATAATTCAAGAGAAGAGTTGGCGGTTGAAGTAACTGAACCTCTTTCCTTATCAGGCTTTTGCAGGTATGAAGCAATATTCATATAAGAAACAGGGTGAATTTTTTTACCCATTGTATCAAGAATTACTGCTAAATTATAAACCACATCATCATTTCTAAGGGTTCTAACTACTTCACCTAGAGTTGCAGGTTTGTTTTCATCGGCAACTAAATAGAGCATTACACCAGCAAGCAAAGACCTTGCTTCATTTTGCCAAAATTCTTGCTCGGGCAATAAAAAGTTACATATTTTTTGCACATCATCAACCATTTGCCCTGGTTTTTTACTTATCCAATCCATTGGATTATAGCAATGAGATATTCCATCTGGGTCGGCAGGGTTCCATAAAAATACTTTTTGCTGCAATTCTTTTCTTCTCCAGCCAGAGGTAAATTGATAATTTTCTAACTTAATATCATGGACTATTACTGAATCTCTCCAAAATAAGAGGTTAGGAATAACGAAGCCAACACCCTTACCCGAACCAGTAGGAGCGAATAATAAAATATGTTGATAGCCATCAGCGATAAGATATTTATTTTTAAATTGACCTAATAAAACACCGTGCTTACAGCGAAGCCCCATCTTCTTGATTGCTTTATCATCTGCCCATTTAGCATCACCGTGAATTGATTCTGGCTTCTTAAAAGGCCTCCAATCCATTAATGGAGCACGAAATACCCAGCAAAATATCATCAAAAAGCTATAAGGCAAAAAGGTTGCAATGATTAACTTTAAGGCAAAATAATTTCCGGTACTAAGCGAAAGTTTGCTGAAATTTTGAAAATAGTAACCCCAATAAGAAACTAATGCTCTAAATAAATATTGAAATTGCTCTAATATTGGTAAAGAGGCATATTTTTCAACATTCTCAAAACTACCATTAATTGCCACAATGACAAAAGCTCCCGTTATATAGAAACAAAAAGATAAGATAAGAAGAATAAGAGTGGTGATGATAACAAAGTTACGACTATTTCTAACTAATGCACTTTCTTGGGACATTTAAAAAAGAAAAACTTAAAAAATATATTTAACAAAAAAATATTTATTTTGATGTTAAGTGGCGGGAGTGACGGGACTCGAACCCGCGGCCTCTTGCGTGACAGGCAAGCGCTCTAACCAACTGAGCTACACCCCCAAATAAGGCAACAAAAAAATAAATAATGGTGGGCGATGACAGGCTCGAACTGCCGACCCTCTCCTTGTAAGGGAGATGCTCTACCAACTGAGCTAATCGCCCTCGATAATTACTTATTTATTCAATAAAAGCAATTCTAAACTAAAATGAAAATGATATTTAATTTATTAAAGTGCAGAAATTTATTCAACTTTTTTTAAAAGTCAATAGGCTTTATTATTCTTTTTAGACAATTAACTAAATTAAGATTCCGCAATTATTTTACTGCTAATTTTAGAAGTTTTTATTTATAAGGCGTGATAATCAATTTTAGTAAAAAAATTTAAAAATTATTGTAAGTAGTTTTCTTTTAGATGTAATAATAGAAAGAAAAACGGAGTATTGATTTGGTGCTGACACAGGCTACTTTTTAGTTTTGTTTTCTATATTTCTTTCCGCTTCTTGTTTTTAAGCCTTTGAAATTCAGTAATTAGGTAAAGCTTAAACTCTGGATTTAACCAACTTGTAAATTCTAAGGCAATATCAAGATTAGCATAGGTTCCGCTATTGTATCGACCAGCTTTGCTGTTTAATACCAATAGCATTGGTTTTTTCAGTCCATTTCTTAGTTGAAATCGAAAAACTATTAGTTCCTGCCTGATTTTTAATGTTACCGAATTCGGATATATTAAAATTCTCTCTATTATTTAGTTGCTCCCAGAGACCTAGAAACTCTATAGTCCCTTTCTGACTAAGTCATTTGATAATTGCAATACCGCTACTAACGGTTCCTTCTTTTGGAACAAAATCGCTTATGTAAAGATGATAATTTCCGTTAACTGTGGTTTTCTTAATTTCTAAATGCCAACCTTAATAACACTTAATTAACTCGTAAAATTCTAAATTAGTTAAAAATATGGGTCAATTTTAGATCAACTTTTTCTATCTTTCAACTTCTATTTTGTGCGAGCAGAGATAATTACTTTTTTTAACTAAATAAAGTTATTTTTTTGTCTTTTTAACCGCAGTTTTTGAAGTTTTAGAAGATGTTTTCTTTGCACTATTTTCTTTTTTCGCAGTTGATT
The DNA here is from genome assembly GCA_021298605.1 of Rickettsiales bacterium. Lineage (GTDB taxonomy): Bacteria > Pseudomonadota > Alphaproteobacteria > Rickettsiales > UBA1997 > JAJTDS01. The sequence goes on along the minus strand of JAJTDS010000030.1, from coordinate 685 downwards.
TGCTTATTTGCTTGACTTTTGAAAATCTGCTATTTGAGGAAGTTTTGCCATTATCTTTACTAGAATGATTAAAAATTAAATCAATTGCACGATTTAAACCTATTTCAAGGATATTGTCCTCTTTTACTGAAATAAATTTACCATTATGAGCAATATAAGGTCCGTATGGTCCGATATTGGCAATAATTTTTTGTTCTGTCTCTGGGTGAATTCCAAGCTCTCTTGGCAATGCAAGTAATTTAATTGCAGAATCAATTTCTATGGTTGCAGGATCAAGATTTTTAGGCAAAGAAACTCTTTTTGGCTTGCTATTTTTAGTTTTTGTTGATTTTTTGAGATCTTTCTTTAATTCTTCTATTGTGCTTTTCATTTCGCTACCAGCAAGCTCTAAATATGCTCCATAAGGACCAATTTTAACTAAAATTTCACAAGAAGTTTTAGGGTCAATTCCTAGTGAGCGAGGTTCAAATGTTGATTTCTTGGCATCATCACCAGAATTATTATCTAAAGATTCTTTAAAAATTTGCCTAATATACTTGCAATCAGGATAATTTGAACAACCTAAAAATGCTCCGTATTTTCCTAATTTTAAAAATAATTTACCGCTATTGCAACTAGGACAATGATTTTGGATATCGCCATTATTATCAGAGCCAAATATTTGCTTGATAATTTTACCGCTAAG